>CAZKGF010000005.1:0-25179 GCA_964552115.1 uncultured Halobacteriales archaeon | reverse complement strand
GCCAAACTGGCGGGGTCGCGTTCGTCCTTCCCGGCGATAGCCTCGAGGCAGGCCGCTGTCTCGGGAAGCGACTCACTGATGATTCCCACGTGATCGAGCGAGTAGGTGTTCTCGATCACGCCAGTAAGTGGGACGAGACCGTAGGTCGGTTTCAGCCCCACCAATCCACAGAGTGCTGCCGGTGCGCGAACCGACCCCCCCGTGTCCGTCCCTAAGGCGACATCGACCTGCCCGGCCAGAACGGCGACAGCCGACCCGCCAGAGGAACCACCCGGGATCCGGTCGGTATCCAGAGGGTGGCTGATGAATCCGTCGACAGCCAGTCCCCGGCCACCACCCGCGAACTCGTCGAGGTTCGTCTTGGCACCGATCGTGCCACCCGCTGCCCGGAGGCGACGAACGACGGTTGCATCCTCGACTGGAACGAACCCCTCCATTACGGCCGAGCCACACTGGGTAGGGACGCCGGCGAGCAGGATATTGTCCTTGAGACCGATCGACACGCCCGAGAGTTCGCCATCGTCAGTCGGAGGCACTTGACACTGGACCACCAGAGCGTTGTACGGGTCCTCCTCCGAGGACGGGACCATCCAGGATCGATCACCGGAAGTGCCGGGACGGTCCACCGGGATCTCGTAGATGTCATCCAGCCCATCCAGCCGGTCGTTGACTCGGTCCCGGATGTCAGTAGCCTCAGTTTCAGTCACGTCGATACCCCACTCCTCGGCGATTTCGAGGACCTCGGACTCCGATAAATCCTTGACAGTCCGACGCATGACCGGAGTGTCGTCGGTTCGTGTGAAAAGTCTATCGAGCAGTGGAATAGCTATTTATAGCGACCGAAGGAGACACGACATATGCGGGAGCAGCCCTCGAGCGAGCTTGCGGAATTCATTACGTCGTTGGAGTACGCGGACCTCCCTGAGACCGTGGTCAGGTCGGCCGAACGATGCATCAGCGATACTGTAGGTGTCACACTGGCAGGTGCGGGCACTGGCGCAGGCGATTTGGCCGCGCGACTGGCGACGACAGCGGGGTCGACGACCCTCATTGGCCATCAGCAGACCGCCCCACTCCAAGACGCGCTGGTCGCGAACGGGACGGCCGGCCACGGCCTCGACTACGACGACGTCTGCTGGGGGATGGACGGCCATCCGAGCGTGACGCTCGTTCCAGCACTCCTCGGGGTCGGTGAACTCGAGGACGTCTCTGGGCGGGAGCTCATCAAAGCCTACGTAATCGGTTTCGAAGCTGAATGCCATCTCGCGGGGCCGATCAGCCCAGGCCATTACGAACGGGGGTGGCACGCCACGTCGACGTTCGGGGTGTTCGGTGCAGCTGCCGCCACTGCATCCTTACTGGACGCTGATTGGGAAGCATCGAAGAACGCACTGAATGTGGCAGCGTCGATGCCGTCGGGGCTCAAACGAAACTTCGGGTCCATGACAAAGCCACTACACGTAGGGCATGCCGTCAGATCGGGTGTTACGGCCGCCATGTTGGCAACCGAAGGGTTCACGGCCGACCGTGGTGCCATCGGCGGAGAGGGCGGCTTCTGGGAGTTGTATGAGGGCGAGGGAGGAATCGACCGTGATGCCCACCAATCGCTGGGAGAGGACTGGGCGATACGGAAACCTGGAGTCCACGTCAAGAAATTCCCATGCTGTCATTTCATCCACACGAGTATCGCCGCCGTCGTGGACCTCGTCACCCGCTATGAGTTCGATACAGCCTCCATCGACCGGATCGACGTGACCGCGTCACAGGGGGCCGCCGATGCGCTCCCGCACGATGATCCAACGAGCGGTCTAGAGGCCAAGTTTTCGATGCCGTTTACCGTCGCTGCGGCGGTGGTCGGGCGGTCGGTCTCCCTCGACACGTTCGAGTCAGACTCGCTGGACGATCCCGAGATCAGAGCGGTGAGCGACCGAGTCGAACTTCGCGTGGATTCCGATCTAGGGTACGACTCGCTGGAAAGTCAGGTTCGCGTCGTCCTGGACGACGGGTCACCATTCGAAAAGTCACTCGAATCGCCGCCCGGGTCCCCCGACAACCCGCTGACGAACATGGAACTCCGTGAGAAGTTCGAAGACTGTGCGGATCGGGCGCTCAGCCCCGCAGAGGTCGACGAGTCATGGGCCGCACTAGATTCGCTCCGTGAGCAGTCCTCGACGCGAGACCTCCTCTCCGTGATGTAACGGCCCCGAACCGGACTGGTTGCTCGCTCCCGAAGGTTTAGCGTATGAGGAATCAAAAACCGAGTAAAATGGATGAATTCACCGTGTCACAGCCAGGGCGATGGCCCTCCACAAATCGATTGTGCGAATGTGCTAGAGGTGAAACCATGAATCATGATATGGTCCTGCTCGCGTCTGCTGAGAAATGGAGACCAGGGCGGTCAGGAGCCCTGCCATCCGCGGGGCTTCCAATAGGGGCATGCTGGTCGAGGTCCGTCGCAGACGGACCAGGCCACAGACCGAGCTTCCTGACTGTCTCCGACCAAGGTCGGAATGTTCAGCGGACGAAATGTAACTTCGCTACTCGTGAACATTCGTGGCGCGTGAAGTGGGTGGCAGGATGAAGGCAGTCGTCTGCTCTGATTTCGGATCGGCACAGCTCAAAGATATCCCGCGCCCAGATCCGCGCCAGGGTGAAGTGGTACTCAAAGTCCGACGCGTGCAGCTCAGTGTGACTGAGTGCCGCCTGTTTCGAGGGGAGAAAATCGCTCACTATGAGACCGTGGCCCGTCGTCTGAAGGACGGTGAGGCCAGGGTATTCGGCCACGAATTCTGCGGTGAGGTCGTAGACGTGGGGCCCGACGTTCGGGGTATGGAGGTCGGGGACCGAGTGTATGCCCCCGGCAAACTTCCGTGTGGTTCCTGTGCGTACTGTGGGCGGGGCTTCGCCCAGTATTGTGAGAACAAGCGTGGGATTGGCTATGACATCCCCGGCGCGCTGGCAGAATACGTCAGATTGCCGGTGGGCCCGCTCCGTGTCCTCCCCAACGGTGTCTCAGATACTGCCGCGACTGCCCTCCAGCCAGTCGCGAGTGCCCTCCTCTGTACGCTCGAGGGAGCTATCGAACCAGGTGATGTCGTTGCGACGGTCGGTGCGGGGGTCATGGGATACGCGTGCGGGCAGTTCGCCCTCCAGTTCGGGGCCCAATCGGTGTTCGCGGCGGACGTAATGGCGGAGAAGCGCTCCCTAGCAGCGGATGTCGGGATGATTCCGGTTGACGCACGTGCGTCAGGCCTCCCGAACGTCGTGCGTGAAGCAAACGGGGGTATCGGGGCTGACGTGGTGTTCGAAGCGGTCGGGGGAGACCAGTCACACGGAACGGCCGGCGACGACCCGCTCGCGGTCGCTGTACGGACGGCCCGGAAAGGCGGGTCGGTTGTTCAGGTCGGACACATCGGAGGGGACCTGACCTTGACCCCACGTGAGCTGCGGCTCCGGAACGTCGATTGGATCAACCCGGGTCGGGGCACGAAGCAACTCGGTCCGAACGCGGATTCGGGCGAGCTCACATCGGCATTAGTTGCTGGTGGGCGAATCGATGTAGAATCCTTCGTCACCATCGAACTAGGGGGACTCGAAGCGTTCGATGAGGCGATCGAGGTGGGGCTCAACCCTCGAGACCACGGTGCGCTTGGCCCAGCCCAACTCGTGCTCTAGTGGTCACCGAGAGTCGAGATAGTTCCAGACTCGCGGAGGATAGTTCGTTGCTGACCGAACACCTAATGAGCGTGGTCCGACTCTAACCGTTCATGGCGTACGACTTGGTGTTGAGTGGTGGGACAATCCTCACACCCCAGGGACGGCTCGGTCCAGAAACCGCCGTAGCGGTCGACGGCGAGCGAATCGCTGCGATAGGCCGGCGCGACTCCCTCGGGGCCGGGCAGCGGGAGATCGATCTAGACGGCAACGTGCTCACTCCCGGGATCATCGACGACCACGTCCACACCAGGGACCCTGGTGATGAACACAAGGAGGACTGGGAGACGGCGACCCAGGCCGCGGCCGCGGGCGGCGTTTCGACGCTCATCGCGATGCCGAACACGGACCCGATGGTCGATAGGCCGGAGGTTCTCGACACCGTCTACGATATTGCGTCGGAGAAAGCGATCGTCGACTTCCAATCCTACGCCGTCATCACGTCGGATAACCACGACCGAGTCCGGGAGCTTGTGGACGCGGGTGCCGCGGGGTTTAAGGTGTTTTTGGGGACGACCTTTGGCGAAATCGACCCCCCAGACGACGGTGAGCTGGTCGCAGCGATGGAAGACCTCGCCGACACTGGCCGGCGGGTCGGCTTCCACGAGGAGAACGACGCGATCCTGTCGTACCGATCGGAGTCCGCGGAGGCCGAGGGGCGCGACCGACCGATCGACCACGCTCACTCGAGGCCAATCCTCGCGGAGGTAGAAGCGGTATCTCGAACGACGTTGTTCTCGGAGTACACCGGGTGTCCGGTTCATATGTTCCACCTCTCATCCGGCTCTGCAGCCGAAGTCGTCAGTCGGGGAAAGGCCCGAGCGGTCAATGTGTCGGCGGAAACCTGCCCCCACTACCTCTGGTTCACCGAGGAGATACTGCGAGAGAAAGGCAATATCGCGAGAATCCAGCCGCCCATTCGTGACGCAGGGGAGCAGGCATCGCTGTGGTCCAACGGCGTCCACGGATCCGGGGTTGACTGTATAGCGACGGACCATGCCCCGCATACGGATGCAGAGAAGGGGTTGGCGGAACCGTTATCGAATACATGGGATGCCATTTCGGGAGTAGTCGGGCTTGAAACCCAAATCCCCGCCATGCTAACATTTGTCAATCGGGGGCGGCTTCCCCTCGAACAATGGGTACACATGCACAGCCAACGACCTGCAGAACTCTGGGGCATGTACCCACAGAAGGGGTCCCTCCAGGTCGGGACAGATGCCGACTTCACCGTCGTCGAACCTGGCACTGAATGGACGTTTGACCGGGAAGGACTCCGATCCCGGAGTACCGGAACCCCCTTCGACGGCGAAACTTTCGTGGGGCAAGTTTCGATGACTGTCGTTCGTGGAGAGGTCGTATACGAAGACGGAGAAATCACCGGAGGCAGTGGCCACGGTAACCGAGTGGAGATTGGACCGACGGCCGATGTGTCGTCACGGTGATCCGGAAATCGCCCCCTCGATCGGCGTCATCATCGCCCGAAGGCTCTCGACCTCCTCGATGGCCAATAGCTGGTCGCGCAATCGATCGGCTATCCGATCCTCCAGTATGCTTCGAACGAGGGAATCGTACTTCCTGTGCAGTTCCTCCGGGTGGATCGGCTCCGTCGCTCCACCACGGGCGTCTCTACGAGTTTCTTCGAGACAAGTACCGTCGGAGAACTCAACGGTAACAGACGCCCCCCAGTGACCCTCCCGCGCCCGCTGTTCAAATTCCGGCGCCGCGGTTACCGTTACCCGATTTGCCAGTTGACGGACCCGGGGATCGTCGAGAACCTCTGGCGAGAAGACGTCCGCGTCTGATCGACCCGTCGTCGCTTTGATCGCCAGCGTGTACGGCAAGCTAAATTTGGCCGCCAGGACGGATCGTGGCTCCCCGTCGTCAAGGGTGGCACCGAGTTCGAACGTCCGTACCGTGATCTGCTCGATATTCTCTGGATCGAGGTCACGAACCCCCTCGATAGCGGCTAACGCTTCAATCGGCGCGTGCGTGTATCGGCAGGCGGCATGGATTTTGAAATACCCTTCGCAGAGATAGTACGTGGCCCCGAGAGAATCGAAGCTTTCTACGAGCCGTTCGGCCGTGACCGCATCCGCGGCAGTGTAGGGGAGGAGACAGTCAGCGACCGCGTTGTCGACTCCCTCAACACCACCGGCCGCGAGAGCCGCTGCGAGGACGCCATGCGCACAGTTGATTCCAGCATAGAAATCACGGACCGTGGAACCACGGAGGGCGGCAGACCAATGGGTGGCCACGAAAGGATTGACAGCGATTCGTATCGCCGCAGCCAGTTGGTCAACATCGAGGCCCATGAGCCGGCCCACTCCGACGGCCCCCGACACCGGGGCCCAGCCACCGTGGGGATGGAGCCCGTCTTTCAGCGGTCGGATAACGTTACCGAGGCGCGCGCCAACCTCGTATCCGGCGATTACTGCCGTCAGGAACTCCTGCCCGGTCACGTCGAGGTGCTCGGCGAGTGCGAGTGTCGGCGGGACGGTGTGAATGGCTGGATGACCAGATCGTTGGTTGCCTTCGTCGAGTTCGAGTGTCGTTCCTCCACTCGCATTCAGAAGTGCGGCAACGGCCGGGGCCTGCCGCCGTCCAGACGCGAAGGCGAGGCTTCCCCCGCCTCCCGTTGGTCTGCCTGAGAGGACCTCCGTAACCTCGGGGAGCGCGGTCCCGATGTAGTCAGTCTTGGAACCCCGTAAACAGACACCGATCGTGTCTAACAGAACGAGTCTCGCCCGGTCGGCAACGGCTGTCGGGACGTCATCCAACGTCAGCGAAATCGCGTATTTCGCCGACATCGATGCCACATCAGTACCCGTCATCGTCCGCCCATCTGCATGTCGGCGTCGAGTGCCTCGCGGAGATGACTCGGTCCTTTGATTTCGTACTCGATTGCGGAGACGTATTCGTTCAAGCCAGTCTCCAGATGACGATCACCCCGGTCGAATTCACCAGCAGCATAGGCCGAAGCCGCCTCGGCGTGCGTCGTTGCCGATCGCTGCATGAACCGACAGTACTCCCGCGCACTAGTACAGATCTCCCGACCCCGCTGGGCGTCGACGACTTCACAGTTCTGGACGGCTTCATCGAATCGACGACTGCTGGTCTCGAAGTGGTCACCTGACGTTCCCCATGCTTGAGCCGCTCTCCTAAAATAGTGAAGTTGCCACGCGTCGCGCCCGGCAGCCCACGATTCGGAGGCCATTCGCCGAGCCTGGCGTCCGTCGGCATATCGTTCAATGATCTCCTGCCGGCGAATATCGGTATCAGTTCTACGCTCCCTCGGTAGGTCGGTGGATGCGCAGCCAGCGACGAGCAGGGAACTACAAACAACAGCCCCCGCGAGAACGTCCCGCCGCGTCGACCGTTCTGTCCCTGGTCGACCGGAATCCATACCGAATCTTATGACCACATATTCATAAATCCCGACTTCGAGGCATTCAGGATCTGAAGACCACTAACGCCAAGATCACGGTGATGACGACGAGCGCGAATGCAACGAGGAACACATTGATCGCATAGACCGTCGCGTCAAGTCCAACGGCTCCGTAGACGCTCACGATCACTGCGGAGATCGTTTCGAATTCGCCGCCGACCACGGACGCCCGGGGTGCTTCGTTGATCGAGAGCAGGAACGCGACCAGGAATCCGGAAATCACACCGTCCAGCACGAGCGGGAGTTCGACATCAAAGAAGGCCCGGAGCCCATCCGCGCCGAGGTCTTCAGCCGCGGCGATGAGATTTTGCGGCAGGCCTGACATCGTCGCGAGGATCATCAGAAATGCGAATGGAAACACGTAGAAGACGTGGGCGAGCGTGAGCGTCCAGAAGGACAGGGGCACGTTGATGGTGTTCGCCAAGACCGCCATGCCTAACGCGTGGGTATCCCCAGGCACGAACAAGGGGAGTGTCATAAACAGCAGGTAGGCGTTCTTATGCTGGACGTGTCGATAAAACCGCGCCGAAACCGTGGCGAGCGGCGTCGCGATGAAGCCGACGACGAACGCGAGCTGGAACGAATTGATGATCGCGTCGACGTACAGCTCCTGGGTGAGCGCGTTGAGGTTGGCGTCGAACGCGGCTGGGATGGTGTAGATCACGGGGGCCAACACTAGGAGGTAGATGAACCCGAGGTAGAGGTAGAGCAACCGATTTCGCCCACCCGGAGATATCTCGAAGCGGTCGAGGGCTGATCTGACCGGCTCAAGTGGGGTTGCCATGGGTTACTCCTCCTGGAACGAGGTGAACAGTTCGTCGAGGTTGACAAATCTGCTCAATCCAACGAGCCCAGCGATGTAGATTAGCAGGGCCACCACCGCCGTCGCGGACGCGAACGGGACGTTCAGCTGGGCGAAGGACCGCTGTGTCATCAAACCGATGGACACGGCATCGGTCCCCCCCAACACGCGGGGGAAGATCGCTTCACCCATGGATGCCGCGACGACGAACAGCGCACCTACCATGAGTCCCGGCAGAGCCAACGGCACGACGACGGTCCTGATGGTGGTCAAGGGCCGGGCGCCAAGGTCGGATGCGGCCTGCTTCAAATCGATGTCGATCATCTCCATGGACAGCCACCCTGTGAAGATGACAAAGGGGACGAAGGAAACGACGGTCCCAATGATGACGCCGATATTCGTATACAGGAGGAACGTAATCGGCTCGCTGATGATCCCGAGTGAGAGCAGGACGTCGTTGATAATGCCGTTGTTCCCGAGGATCGGTACGAGCTGAAGGATTCGAACGAAGGGACTCACGAAGAAGGGGATCGCGAACACGCTCAGGAAAACCATCCGCTGGAAGTCTGAGCTGACGAAGGTGACGAGGTAGGCGACGGGGAAAGCTAAGAGGAGCGAAACCACACCGGCTACGAGCCCCATTCCCACGGCCTGGGCGAGCTGCGGCGCGTTTTCCGTGAACAACGTCTCGTACGCTACGAGGGTGAATGCGGGTTCCATCCAGAGCCCTGATCGTTGCCAGAAGCTGAAGACCACGAGGGAGAGGACGGGCACATAATACCCCAGGAGTAACGCGATCGACGGGATCCGATACCCCAGCCAACCGGCCCGCCGCTTGACCCGTCGTTCGCTACTCATCGGCATCAGCCCGATGGAATATCGGACACGCGTCCCACGACCACCCGGCGGTGATTTCATCCCCAGTGGTGTAGTCGGCGATCTCGGCAGTAAACACCTCGATCACGCCATCGTCACCGACATCCAGCAGGAGTTTGGTGTTTTTCCCCCGGTAGGAGATCCGCTGGAGTTCGCCGGTGACCTGGTTGTCGTACTGGGTGGGTGACTGGATGTCGAAGTCCTCGACTTTCACTACCCCGGCAACAGCATCGCCGACACTGACATCGTCGATTCGCTCTCCCTGAACGGCTTCACCGCTGCCGACGAGCTCGAGGGTCACGGTCTCATTATCGACCGCGGTCACCGTCCCCAAGAATTTGGTCGAATCGCCGATGAAGCTCGCGACGAACTCGGTTTTGGGGTTCTCATAGAGATCGTACGGTGCCCCGACTTGTTCGAGTCGCCCCGCGTTCATCACCGCGACCCGATCGGAGATGGAGAGCGCCACGTTCTGATCGTGCGTGACGTAAATCGAGGTTTGGTTCAGTTCTCGCTGCAACTCGTACAGATCGTTCTGCAGTTGGACGCGCAGCTGTTGGTCCAGCGAAGCCAGTGGCTCGTCGAGGAGCATCAGTTTTGGTTGGACAACCAGTGACCTCGCGAGTGCCACCCGCTGTTGTTCGCCTCCAGAGAGCTGTGTCGTCTTCCGATCAGCGTAGCCCGGAAGATCCACAAGCTCGAGGTATTCCTCGATCCGGCGTCTCCGCGTCCCCTCGTCGACACCCCCCCGCTTCATGCCGTATTCGATGTTCTCGTAGACGGTCATGTGGGGGAACAGCGCGAGGTTCTGGAACACCGTCGACGTGTCCCGTTCGTATGCCGCCAAGTCGGTCACGTCCTCATCGTCGAGGAGGATGGTACCTGTTTGGGGAGTGTCGAGACCGCCGATACACCGAAGCATGGTGGACTTGCCCGACCCACTCGGGCCGACGATGGAGAAGAATTCCCCGTCCTTCACCGAGAGGGTGGTATCATCCACTGCAACGATGTCCCCGTACCGCTTGGTCAGATTCGATACTTCAAGCATGTGGGTTGTGGGCGTGTTCCATGGTTATTAAGCAAATCGGTATGAACCCCTAGTGGACCGAGATGGACCGAAACGGGGAGACCGATCACCGACGGGATGGATCAGGCGTTTAGGAACCGGTTCCACTCGTCGAGGTACGTATCGAGGATGTCCGGGTTGGGGTTGTTCCAAGCGTGGACCTCCCCGTTGGCATCGAAGCGGGCTTGGCGGGCTTCGAACTTGTCGACGTTGGCCTGATAGCGCTCCTCTGACCAATTCTCTTCGGCGTACGCAAGTGCGTCTTCCTGGGGAACGCCCGTACTGAACCCACGGGTGTCATTCATCTTCGCCCCGTACTCCGGAGTCAGACTCCACGTGCTTAAACGATAGTACCCCTCTTCCCCTGGGGTTCCCACCGCACCGCTCGTCAGGTACCAGTGGTCGTCCCACTCGAAGTTCCCTTCACGCATCGCAGGGTACCCGATGTTGTAGCCGTCGTTGTTCAGGGCCACGACGGAGGGCTCGTACGCATACGAGGCAACCACCTCACCGTTTTGCAGCATGTTCGAGACGTTTCCGAACGACTGCCAGATCGTCCGGAACTGTCCCATGTCCTTCTGGCCGATCAGGTAGTCTACGACGGCCGTGATCTGCGCTTCGTTGAGATTGTTGATCTGGTTCCCTTCGATATTGTTGATCGCATCCCACTGATCGCTGGACAGAATGTCGGCATTGTGGACATCCGACTGGTCGTTCTCCCGGAGGTAGAGCGCAGTCCAGTGGGGAGTATTGGCGTAGTCATCGATGATCGCCGTTTGTCCCTGATATTGGTCGTCGAAGACGACCCCCCACGAATCCGGTTCGTCGATTTCGTCAGCGAGGTACGCGATACTGTCTGCGTTACGCGCACTCGGGACCCCATACAGGCTTCCTTCGGAGGTCATCGTAGTCCGAAGGTAGCCGTCCTCGGTGAAGGGCTCATCCATGTTCTCCCAGGTGGGAATGTTGCTTGGGTCGATTTCAGCTAGCGCGCCACGGGGGGCCAGAAGATCCTCCATGCCGCCGCCGTTGTCCCAGATGGCGTCGAACTGGTTCTGACCGTCGCCCGCGACGAATAGCTGCACCATCTCGGCTGGCGTCGCCGGAACGGAACGAAGAGACATATCGACGTTGTACTGCTCCATGAAACTCGCGCCGAGTGGCTCTTCCACGGGGAGACCGATAGTGGGTGCAGCTAAGCTCAATGAGACCTGCTCACTGTAGGGATCATCGGAGCCGTCTGAGGCCGTCGGGGTACCGCCACCGTCACTGCCGTCCCCTCCGTCGCCACCGTCTCCTCCATCGCCGCCGCCTGAACACCCAGCAAGGGCAGCGGCGGCTCCGACCCCACCCACTCGAAGGAGCCGTCGTCGGGTCATCGAACTGTAGTACATTCTAGCTTTTTCGCTCGGTTTCATGGTTTGGCAACCGTGGATACTACTCCACGATCTTGTGCCCACCTACAGAAACCCCGTACTTATAATTTATCCCGATTCGGCCCCGAGTGACGAGCTGGGTCTTGCATGCTCGGTCTCCGGCGCCGTCTTGCGCGACCGGAGACCCCCATCGAGACTGGCCGGTTGGTCTATCTCGTTAGACCGAACTACTCCTCCGCTTGATCCGTAAACTTCCGCCACTGTACCGACCGCCGTGGGATCGGTCGCGCCGTGTGTGGATGGGGTATTATGTTCACGTGGAGGAAGACGGATCCATGGACAAGCTTCTCAATGGGAGAACGGCAGTCATTACTGGTGGATCGAGTGGAATCGGACAAGAGACGGCCGTTCGCTTCGCAGAACATGGGGCTTCAGTAGTCATTGCCGACGTCCGTAAATCGCCCCGAGGCGGTGGAGAGTCGACCCTCGACCGGATCGAGACTGAGACCTCGACCACCGCCAAATTCATTCAGTGTGACGTCACGCAGCGAGAGGACCTCGAACAGGCAGTATCCGCCGCCGAGGAGCGAGGTGGCATCGACGTGCTGGTCAACAATGCGGGCGTGTTGGTCCAGAAGCCGTTCCTCGAATTCGACGAGACGGACTACGACAGAATCATGGACGTGAATGTCAAAGGCACCTTCTTCGGTTCGCAGCTCGCCGCTGCCTCGATGGTGGAACGTGGCCGAGGATCGATCATCAACATGTCGAGCGTCTCTGGCTTGGCCGGTGCCGGTGGGCGGGCCGTGTATTGTGCCTCTAAAGGTGCCGTTCGGTTACTGACCTACGCGCTCGCTGATGCCTTGGGCCCGGAAGGCGTCAGGGTAAACGCCATCCACCCGGGCGCGATTGATACCAGTCAAGCTCGGGAGGACTCGGGCGTGATCGGCCAGGATGACTACATATCGAAGATACCGCTCGGACGGTTCGGCGATCCAGGTGACGTTGCGGACGCCGCCTTGTATCTCGCCAGTGATCTAGCAGACTACGTAAACGGGGCATCCTTGGTCGTGGACGGCGGTCGATTCACCGCCGGGTGAGCCGGTCGACCGCCATGAGAAAAACCGGAATCACCCAGATGCGTTCGGGGTGGACTCACTCGTTGGCAGGCAGGAGTTCAGAAAGGGAGGCTTTGACCGGGTCGGGGTCCCCGGGTACAATGACATCGACGTCCGGGGCGAAAGTTTCGTAGAATTCTCGACAGACTCCGCAGGCCGCGACCACCCGCATCTCATTGCTGGCGTCGTTGTTCTCGTAGATAACGGCGACGCTGGTCTCGATTTCCGGATCGCCAGCCATGACGGCCCGACCGTAAGCGATGGGCTCCGAGTGGATGTCTGTCTGCCCGCCGGTGATGAGGTTGATGCCTGTATGGACCGACCCCGATTCGGTCCGGAGTGCCGCGCTGCAGCGATGCCGACCCGGTTCGTACAGTTCTCTGAGTAGGTCCTCCGCCGCTGCGATGAGCTCCCTGTCGGCATCCGTGAGTGGTTCAGTCCGCATGGATATCGAATTCGAACCAACAGGTATCAAACCATAGGTCGAGCGGCGAACAGAGATGGATCAGGGCACTTCCCGTCGTGACGAACCAGTTAACTTGCCGGCCGGAAGTCGGTGATTATGGGGCAACTCATCGACCTTTCGGGCCCTATCGAAGAGGGCCAGCCGGTGTATCCTGGAAACCAGACGACGGCCATCCAGGTGACAGCCACCCACGAGGAGTCGGGCTATGCTTGGGCCGAGACCGTCCAGGAAGACACGAATGCCATTCGTCGGAAACTCGCCGCGAAGCGTAGGGGCGACGACGAAGAGCACCCACTCGTGCGGTCGATCACTATGAGCGAACACGGGCCAACTCACGTGGACGCATTGACACATCTTGACCCGACGAACGACGAGAGCATCGACGAACTCCCCCTCGACCGGTTCTGGGGAGATGCCATCGGACTCGACGTTTCCCACGTCCCGAGTGACGAGTTCATAACGTCGTCAATACTGAAAGAGGTGGTAGAGACCAGTGCGGTGCGCATCCGTGACGGGGATGCCGTCACCCTCCATACCGGCCATCACGAGCAAACATACGCTGTGGCCGATCACGAGAAACGGTACGCCTACCTCCATGATTATCCTGGCCTAGATGAAGGAGGGATGCGCTGGTTGGCAGAGCGAGGGGTCTCAAACGTCGGTGTCGATGCACCCAGCATCGACCACGCGTCCGCGATGGAGACCAAGGACTACCCGGCCCACGACATCTGCGCTGACTACGAGGTGCTCAACATGGAAAACATGGCAAATCTGGATGTCGTCGCCGGGCGACGGTTCAAACTCGCTGCGTTCCCGTTGAAGATCGACGGGGGCACCGGGTCGCCTATCCGACCGGTCGCGATTATCGAATGACGGGCTGCCAAATGATTCGCGGTGAAGTCGGTGCGGCCAGCGGTGGCCGGCGTCACGACACGTACCTTTAATATCGGCTGTGGATAACTGCCGACGCCGATGGAAATCAGAGACTTGAGCATCCCGGTTGACGAGGAAACCACCGTGCCGCCCGGCCTACCGAGTTACCGGCAGGGCGGCGTCGTCAGGAACGACGAATCAGGAGGGTACGAGAGCGACTACATCACCACGACCATTCACGTCGGTACCCATATCGACGCGCCGTTTCACTTCGACCCGGAGGGAGAGTTTATCGGCGATATCGAACTGGAGAGCCTCATCCGACCGACAAAACTTGCGGACGTTCGCGAAGTTACCGAGGCCTCCGAACCGATCGGACGCGAACCAATCGAAGAAGCTCTCCCCGCACCCATCGATGAGGGTGATTACCTCTTCGTTTACTCCGGATGGGCGGACGACACCATCCACGACAAATCCTACTATCTGGATAGCCCGTACTATGACCCGTCGGTGTCTGAGTTCGTCGTAGAATCCGGGGCGAGAGGCCTGATTACTGACACGCCTATTGACTCCGGCGACCATGGGTATCCGAACCACTTCACCCTCTGCGAGAACGGAAAGGTCATCGTGGAGAATGTCGCCGGACTTGAGGGCCTTCCGCCGGAGTTCACGACGTGGGTCATTCCCGTGAAACTCGCTCGCGGGGAAGGGGCGCCAGCGAGGGTATTCATCGTCGAGGACGGCCCCTAGGTCCGCCGCCCGGCGAGAAGAACCATGAGCGTCGAACTAACCGAAATCGATCACATCGGTGCCCCGACCTGGAACGCCGACGCAGCGGCGTCGTTTTACACCAGCTACGGCGTCGACATAGTCCTCGAGGAGACGGTGGAGGCGTTCAATATCCGAGCATTGTTCCTTGATATGAATGGCATCTTTCTTGAGTTTCTCGAGCCCACCGGTCCCGGACCGACGAAGACGTTCCTCGAACAACATGGGCCCGGCTTTCAGCACGTGGCCTACCGAGTCGCGGACATCGACGCAGCCATAGCCGAGATGCGCGAGGCTGGCGTCCGATTCCAATCCCAGGAACCCCTCGACGGCGTTGGTGATTCCCGGGTGATTTTCGTTGAGGAGTCGGCCACCGCAGGGTTTCAGACCGAACTCGTCGAACGCGCTGAAGGGTAGTCGAGAACTCGAGACCCGGTGCGCAAAGCATTAAGGGACACCTGGTGTCTGGTATCGAACGAACCCAATGCAAGCCTATGTACTCCCTGAGTTCGGCGATCCAGACGTGTTCGAATCGAGAGAGCTTCCTGTCCCCGAACCCGGTCCGAACGAGGTTCTCGTCGAGGTCCACGCTACCTCCGTAAATCCATTGGATAGTCGAATCAGACGCGAAGGCCGGAGCCTCGTCGATCTACCCGCAGTATTGGGGTATGACGTCTCCGGTGTCGTCGAGGACGTTGGCCCAGGTGTCGAGGATTTCGAGGCCGGGGATGCCGTGTTCTACACCCCGACACTGTTCGAGCAGGGGACCTACGCAGAGTACCACGTCGCCCGATCTGACCTCGTGGCCCACAAACCGCCTGAGCTGTCCCACGCAGAAGCCGCGAGCCTCCCCGTCGTCGGATGCACCGCATGGGAGGCTGTCGTCGACCGGCTGGCCATTGAACTCGGAGGCACCGTTCTCATCCACGGGGGTGGCGGGGTCGGTGCACAGGCCGTGCAGCTCGCCGCGGCCGCCGGAGCTCGAGTGGTCTGCGTTACTGGGGAGGCGACGATCGATCTCGTCCAGAGGTTGGGCGCAGATCGAGCTATCGACTATACGAGTCAAGACTTCGTCGACGTCCTCGGGGAGGACACCGAGGGCGTCGACGCCGTGTTGACCACCGTTGGCGGGGACACGATTCAACGGTCACTTGAGGTGCTGAACGACCACGGACGAATCGTGGACATCGTCGGTGAGGTTGGTGATGTCGGGCAATCGGCCAAACTCAAAAACGCGGCAGTCGACTTCATGGCGCTGACGCGGTCGCGGCGGCGACTGGAGGCAGTCGCTCGACTCATCGGGCGGGACCAACTACGGCCGGTCGTCGACTCTGTTCTCCCGCTCTCCCAGGTTGCTGAAGCTCATCGTCGGTTGGATGGTGGCGGCTTACGAGGGAAAATCGTGTTGCAGGTTCAGGACGCATGAACTCCCCCCGGCCTCCACGCGAGTGGCATCCTCGTCGCCGAGTGCTTCGATGACGATCGGACCAAGCGGAGTGGACCCTTGAGGAGCCCATTCTCGGATGTCGTCGCTGGTGCCCGGCGGATAGCGCCAGCCCTCCCCGGGCTGATACCGTTCGGGATCATCGTCGGCGTCGCCGGTGTAGAAATCGGCTTGACTCCCGCGCAGACGGTCGGTATGTCACTTCTGGCCTATGCCGGGGCTTCTCAACTCGCCGCGTTTCAGCTGCTCGATGGTGGTGCAGCGCTGCCGGTCATCGTTGCTGCTGCTCTCGTCGTCAACCTCCGGCTTCTCATGTACAGTGCCTCAATTGCACCACACTTCCAGCGGATGGCATCGTGGAGGCGGTGGCCCCTCGCATACCTCCTCGTCGACCAGGTATATGCTGTCTCACTGATCGAGTTCACCGATAACGACGCGACGAACCGGACGTGGTACTATCTAGGCGTTGCGGTGCCAAACTGGGTGGCCTGGCAATCCGGTGTGGTGCTTGGAGTCCTGTTCGGAACTGACGCTCCACAGAACCTCCACCTGGAGTTTGCGATTCCACTCCTCTTTGTCGCAATCCTCGTTCCGACCGTCAAGGACCGTCCGACATTGGCAGCGGGAGTAGTTGGGGGAGCCGTGGCCATCGCGGGACTCGGCCTCCCCTTGCAGTTGGGGCTGGTGACCGGTGCCGTTGCCGGTTTGATGGCGGGCATCCTCGTCGACATGGGGGGCACCTAGATGGCTGTGGAAATATCCACGACCCAGCTCTGGGTGGTGTTCCTCGCGATCGCAGTGGGGACGTACATGTTCCGTGTCTCCTTCATCGCCCTCATGGCCTACATTGACGAAGTGCCAGCTCCGTTGACACGCGCGTTCCGGTTGATCCCAGCGGCTGTTCTCGCGGCGTTGGTGGCACCGGCGCTCATAGCCCCAGACGGGACGGTGGCGGTGTCCCTCGGGAACGAGCGGCTCCTCGCCGGGATGGTAGGAATCGGTGTTGCAACGGTGACCGAAAACATGCTCGCTACCATCGTGATCGGAATGGGAGCGTTGTATCTCTTTGAATACTTTCCACTTTGACCAGATCTCTGCGCACTGGCAGGTCGGCCTCAACTAGTTGGTCTGGGCCGCGGTAACCAATGATTCGATCGATCCGCTCGAGTCAAGGGATTCGATGGCCTTCCGAACGGCTGTCCGTGCATCGTCATCCAGAACCGGACGAACACAATCATCGAACTTGTCGATCCAGCGCTCCTCCGGGAGTGGATTGGTGGGACTCCCGGGAGCCCGTTGTTCTTCCTCGGTGTAGCTCGTCCCATTCCTGGTGTTGACGACTACGCGTGCACCATAGCCGGCGAACTCACCGCCAAATAGGTCCTCTTCGAAGTCACGTTCAACCTTCTCAATCTCCCGCCGGGTCGCCTCGGCGGTGACGTACTCGTCAGTGAATTCACGAACGCCAGGCTCACGCTCCCGAAGGATCGCTGCGAGGCAGAATTCGATCGAAAACTTCGCCTGCAGTTCGTTCTCGGGGCGGGCATGGATGAGCATCTCGGACGCGGCTTCATCGAGAGTGACGGAAATCTGCTCGACGTCGTCTGGATAGAGGTCATTTTCAACGACGATGCGGCGCATCGCCTCCATCGCAGCGTGTGAGATGACACCGGATGGATAGGGTTTGAACCCGTTGTCTAGAATGCCCCAGTCGTCGAGTCCGTTCGCGATGACGTCTGGGTCATAGCCACCATCGGGTGACATCACCATTCCGTAGCCCATCTTGCCATCGAGGATCTCTGCATCTGCCGTGAAGCCACGCTTGGCCAGAAGAGCGGCACGGAGGCCGGTCTGTGCCGCATGGCCTGCGTGGAGGGGTTTGGTCATTGAGCCAAAATTCTTCTTCAGAGAGGAGGAGCCGGACGCCACAATACCGAGAGCGTGTCGGAACTGGGCTGGTGGGAGATCGAGTACCGATGACGCGGCAGACACGGCCCCGAAAGAGCCGGCAGTCCCGGTGAGGTGCCAGCCATGGTCATAATGACCCGGATAGAAACTATGACCCAAGCGATACTGTGCCTCAATGCCGACTACGTATCCGGTGAGCAAGTCACGACCAGACGCATCCACCAGCTCCGCGGCCGCGAGAGCCGCGGGAAATGCAGGCGCGCTGGGATGGAGGACAATCGATTCGAACGTGTCATCGTAGTCAATGGCGTGAGCGAACGTTCCATTGGCGAGGGCAGCGCCTGGGGCGCTAACCGTCCCTCGACCCAGGAGCGTCGCTTCGTCGCCTGGATTCGTACTCTGAACATAGTCCGTCATCTTCTGCCCGACGTCGTGATGGGAGCCGTAAATGGAGACGCCAACTACATCTCTGATGCTCGTTTTGGCGTGGTCGATTGCCTCAGAGGGTACGTCCTCGAAGTCGATCTCGAGCAAACTGACCATAGACTCTGTCGCTGGCATGCGCACTGGCTTCCAGACCAACCTATACATAGTTTTGGTTCCGATTGTGGTCGCTGAATGTCGATGGGAACCCCCGTCGATACTACAATGCCGGTGGCTGGTCACTGCTGATTGGCAACCACGATGAGTCAAGCTGGGTCAATTTCCGACGCGTGGAGAATCATAGTTGAACGGGTGGCGATACGGAACCCATTGGGAAATCCCGGTGGGGAGAACCCTCAACGTACGTCCTTCCATTGTCCGTGTCACCATCGCGGGGGTGACTCCCAGCATCACAATCTATTTCCCCCGATCCACCTTCATCGCGGTATGGAGCTAACGAGTACCGCGCTCAGCCAGTATGCCCTGGAGGTGTCAGTTGATGATTTCTCCCGATCAGTTATAGATCAAGCCGAACGGCTCCTGTTAGATTCCTTAGGTTGTGCCGTCGGTGCATTCCCCAGTAAACCGAGCAAGGTCTTGCGGGAAACGTATGGGTGTCAACGGGCACCCGGTGGAGGATCTACGCTTCTGGGGACGGGCCGTACCATTCCCATGGAGTACGCGGCCCTGATCAATGGAGCCATGGTCCGTTATTTCGACTACAACGATTGCTACATCAGTGGCTCGTCTGTCTGTCATCCGAGCGATCACATCCCGGCCCTGCTCGCGGTTGCAGAGGCCGAAGAGCGTTCAGGCGCGGAATTCATCGAGTCATTGGTCGTCGCTTACGAAGTGATGGGCGCCCTGGTAGACACGGGTGCCATCTGGGACGAGGGGTTCGACTACGTCACCTGGGGGCTCTATTCAGGCGCGGCAGCTGTCGGCAAGCTCATGGGGCTTTCCGAGCGAGAACTGATTAACGCTATGGGAATCGCCGGTGCCTCTAGCAACGGGCTGTTAGCGTCCAGATTGGGGACGGTGTCGATGTGGAAGGGTGTCGCTCAGAGCTTCGCCATCCATAACGCGGTGAAAGCCTGTCAGATGGCGAGGGCCGGATTAACCGGTCCCAAGGAGATTTTCGAGGGGAGTGGCGGGTTTTTCGAGGTCGTCTCGAAGCGGCCGGTTGAGATTGATTCGCTTGCAGGGTGGGAGGGTACCGACTTCCGGATCCTACGAACGAACTACAAACCGTACGCCTGCGGGTACTTCATGCAGGCCCCAATTACCGCGGTCCAAGAACTACTCACCGAGCATGAGTTCACTCCTCAGGATATCGAGTCGATTGAGATAGAAGAGTTCGATCAAGCGGTGCAGGTCCTCGCCAGCCCCGAGAAGTGGTCCAACGACCTAAATCGGGAGACTGCGGACCACAGCTTACCCTATTCCGTCGCTGTGAGCATCGTTGATGGGGAAGTCACCCCGAGACAGTATGAACCCGATCGTCTCTCGGATCAGCGCGTATTAGAGTTGATGCAGAAGGTACGTGTTACCGAGAGCGATGAAATGACGCAACGACGCGCGAACAATCCTGGGATCATTCCAGCTCGTGCCCGGATCGAAACGGAAGACGCCACGGTGGAAACATCGGTCGATTATCCCATCGGACACTGGAAACACCCAATGTCTGACGAACGACTAGAACAGAAATTCACTGACCTTGTGGCGGGTCTCCTCGACGAACGCCAACGTGCCGAGGCCATCGAGGCGTGTTATTCCGTTGAAAACGCCGAAGGCCTAGGGGCTCTCCTAGATTCCGTTCGAGTGTAACCTCAGTTAGTCGTTCGAAAGCCACGTGTAGGCGCGTTCCAAGTCGTGAGGCATATGCCCGCCATGCGTTGACGCCTCCGCGAGATACGACCGTAGTTGCGGTCGATAGGTTGGGGAAGCACAATTCTCTATTAACACGTCAGCTCGTTCACGTGGGTCTAATCCACGGAGGTCGGCAACCCCGTGCTCGGTCACCACGACCGAGAAATCGTGCTCAGTATGGTCGACGTGTGGGACCATGGGTACGATTCGTGAGATCGATCCTTCCTTGGCCGTTGAGTGTAGCGCGATAATCCCGATGAGTGAGTTCCGACAGAAGTCCCCACTGCCACCGATCCCATTGACGATGTGCGTTCCGCCGAGATGAGTGGAGTTCGCGTGGCCGTAGAGATCGACTTCGAGAGCACTATTGATGCCGATGACCCCTAATCGATTGATGAGTTCCGGTCCGTTCGAGAGACACGACGGCCGAAGGACGATCGAATCCCGGTACTGAGCGACATTTGAAAGAAGGTGGTCACGTCCCTCCCGCGAGAGTGCAAGGGAAGCAGCACTTGCCGTTTGGAGCGTATCCGTGTCGATCAGGTCCAAGAGACCGTCCTGGATGACCTCCCCAAAGTACGCGATTTCTCGGTCACCAACGTCTATAGACCTGATGGCACCCATGAGTGCATTTCCGAGACTCCCCACTCCGAACTGAAGTGTCAGCCGTTCAGACAACGCCGGATTGTCCCCGACCTCAGCTTCCAAGAACGCTCGCAGATTTCGCGCAATGTCGAGGTCCGTGTCTGTCGGATCCCGGAACTCGTAGGGAGTTCCGGGCCGGTCAGTCCGTATGACGGCTACGAGTTTCTCTTGGTCGAACTCGATCCGAGGACTGCCGATTCGGCCCCCGGGCTCGGTCAGGGGGATCGGACCCCGGTTCGGAGGTGCTTCGAGCCGATAGACGTCGTGAAACGCTTGGAGAGAGAGTGGATGGGCTGTGTTCACCTCCACGATCAGGCGGTCGGCGCGTTCCACGTACGATGGCGTCGGGCCAATCGCCATAGACGGGACGAACCAGCCGTCGCCAACGGCTATCGCCTCGACGATCGCTAGGTCGATCGAGCTGAGTTGGTCGAAGGCTGCTTCGTCACTCAATCGAGAGACATGACGGTCGTGAAACCACACTTCCCCGTCGTTGATCGCGACCCGTGATTCTGGCTGCGCCTGATATGGGAATCGACGATCGATCGCGCCAGCGTCGGTGAGTTGGGAATCGATTTCTCTACCGACGCTGCCACCGCTGATGATCGTGAGATCGAACGGCCGGTCCGAGTTCGCGATTGCCTCCGGAATGCCTTTCGGGTACCCGACACTCCCGAATCCGCTAACCGCGATCGTCGCTGTCCGCTCTATCTCCTCAATTGCGGTTGTCGGGGAGACCGTCGATACCGAAGAGTCCACCCGGTCGGTTATCTCTTGCATTCGTCACCGAGACCCTTCAGACGGTGTCCCAACTCCCTCGGGCCAACCAGGGGGCCGGGCAGCGCTCACGTCGGCGTGTTCGCGTTTCAATACCATCGGGGTCCGCTCGAGCGAGAGAACCTTCGTTCCTTCCTGGTTGAAAGCACGTAACTCGGTCGTGACGATACCTACGTGGTCACGTGACTCGCTGTCTCGCTTGTCGAGCACTTCGGATTCAGCAAATATCGTATCACCGTGGAATACAGGTGCATGATGACGGACGTCGTCGTAGCCTAGATTGGCGGTCGCGTTCGCCGAGACATCGATAACGCTCATGCCGACCGCCAGTGCGAAGACGACGGTTCCGTTCACGAGACGCTCACCGAACTCCGTGGAACTAGCGTACGGTTCATTGAAATGCATCGGGTTTGCATTCATCGCCAGATTGGTGAGCCAGACGTTGTCCGTCTCGGTGATCGTCCTTCCATAGGGGTGCTTGTACACGTCCCCGACGGCGAAGTCTTCGTAGAAGCGGCCCTGCCAACCGGCGACAGGACGGCCTGTCTCTGAAGTATCGGATCCACCCATCGCGTTCGAGGCTCAACGTCAGTCGAAAAGTAGTTTATGCTGTTTCTGCACCGAGTAGGATTTCGCGACGCTCAGTACGACCGCGGCAGACCGAGTGCCTTTGTCCCGATGTAGTTCAGGGCAAGCTCTTGGGCGATCGGAACCAATCGGGTCAATCGAGCTTCGCGAAGGTACCGTTCTACGTCGTACTCCCGGGCGACACCGAATCCACCGTGGGCTTGGACGGCAATATCCGCAGCTTCAAACGCAGCCTCGGCCGCCAAGTATTTCGCCATATTGGCCTGGATACCGGCTTCTGTGGGGGAAGCGTCCTCAAGTATCTCCGTGGCGTTGTATACTACCTGCTTCGCCGCCTGTACGTTCGCATAGGCCTTCACGAGCGGATGTTGGATGGCTTGGTTTTTCCCGATCTTGCGGTCGAATACCTCGCGCTCGTTAGCATAGTCGACTCCTCGTTCGATGGAGAGTTCGCCCAGACCGACGCATTCGGCAGCGATCACTAAGCGTTCCTCGTTGAGGCCGTCGAGGACCTGGTAGAAGCCTGCACCCTCCTCGCCGACGAGATTTTCCGCAGGAACACGCATGTCGTCAAACCAGAGTTCGTAGGAATGGACCGCCCCCGAGGCGGATTTGGGAATCGGGTCCTTTTGAAAACCATCTCCCGCTTGGTCCAAATCAACCAAAAACATCGAAATGCCATCTGTCCGTTTCTCCACCTCCTCCTTCGGTGTCGTGCGGGCCATCAAGAGGAGATAGTCGCTCGCGTCGACGCGCGAAATCCAGATTTTCTGGCCATTCACGACGTATTCGTCACCATCGCGAGCTGCGAAGGTTTCAATCGAAGTCGAATCGGACCCAGCATTGGGCTCGGTCAATCCGAGCGACTGGATCGAGGCCTCACCAGATGCGAGTTTGGGTAACAGATCCTCCTTGATGCCCTCACTGGCATAGTTTACGATCGGTGGGACGTTGTAAATCCCGCCATGAATGGCCTGCGCAGCGCTAAACCCACCACCGCTCGCAGCAATCTCCTCCATCATGACCACGACCTCGGACGTTGACATCCCTGGTCCACCGTATTCTTGAGGAACGAGTGCACCGATCCAGCCATCCCTCGCAAGCACGTCCACGAATTCGTGTGGGAATTCCTCTTTGACATCCTTCTCTCGCCAGTATTCGGCATCAAAGTCTCCACAAATATCTCGGATGCTCTTCCGCACGAGTCGCTGTTCCTCAGTCAAAGGCACCGAATCCATCGCTGCCGATAGGTTGCTCATTCGCGATTGAGCGCACACGTTCGACGGGAATAAAGATGGCTCCTCGTCGACCGAGCCGCCCACGAGCCCTACACTATCCAAACGTACCCAACCGATCGATCCATCGTCGCACCCATCTACGCTAAACAACCAGTTCCCTAACGTTGACGACAGGATTTGGTAATATCGAACGATTGGTCACCGTTCACCATCGAGCAAATTGCATCACCTACATCCGCCATATGGCCCCGATCGACGTTGGTATGTCACATACCATCCTGGCCGATATGTTACCCGAAACCGTCAGACTGACCTCCATGAGCGTTCGACCATTACGAATACAAAGGTTCACGTATATATTCATTAATTTGGGAATGCTTGGTCGGTGATATTCAATATTAGTAGCGATATGGGTTTTATTTTGCGGAATAAACCGAAAAGGAACCTCCGCTTAACGCTAAAGCGCACAGGATCCGCGGTATTTGTTCGTCATTGCCAAACGTTTTTGTGGGTAGGCACCAAGCAACGTGCATGGCTCGGGCCGATCGTCAGCACGTCAAATCCGTTGAGCGAGCGATGAATATCGTCGAGCTCATTCGGGAGATGGAGGGGGCCCGCGTTTCGGAACTCGCGGACGAGTTGGCCAAACCCAAAAGCACGGTTCATGGGTACCTTTCCACGTTACACGATTGTGGCTACCTCGTGAAGGAGAAAGACCACTACCACGTTGGTATGAAGTTTCTGCATTTGGGAGAGTACGCGAGAACCCGTAAACCAGAATACGTCATGGCGGAGGAAAAAGTCAAAGAAATCGCCGAGCAGACTGACGAACGGGCACAGTTCGTTATCGAGGAAATGGGCCAAGGCGTGTTCGTGTACCGTGAATCAGGGGCCCACGCCGTTGAGACGGGATCGGGTACTGGTAAACGCATGTTCCTTCACTCGACTTCCGCTGGGAAGGCAATTCTCGCGCATCTCCCAGAATCTGCAGTACATGAAATCATTGATCGATGGGGCCTCACGACCGAGACCTCACACACCATTACCGATACATCCGAATTATTCGAGGAACTCGAGGAAATACGGGAACGAGGATATGCCTTCAACCGCGAGGAGAACATCGAGGGGCTCCACGCCGTGGGTACCGTGGTAACGGGGAGTGACGATCGAGTGATCGGCGCGCTCAGTATTTCGGGTCCCACCCACCGGATGAAAGGTGACTGGATGAAAGAAGAATTACCCAATTTACTCCTCGGGACAGCGAACGAGCTTGAGTTGAACATAGCGTATAGTTGATGGCCCCCTCAGGCGGTATCCATCTCCGCTGACCGCAATAGGGAAAGGTCCATTCAAATCCGATCTGGCTTGAAGTGCGGGAGTAAGTCGCGTGGATCATCCACAAATTGTGATTTCTTGAAAGGAGTTTACATCTCTATGATTGTAATTTATACTACCTCATCGTCGGGGGCAGCTCGCTTGTCTTGTGGAATATTTTCAATATATGAAAATTATATATTAGAAATTCCTAGAGTAATTATCGGAGATTCTAACGATTATGATTTTTGAACGAGACAAATATCAGCATATGGCATTGGTTTTCAGTATAGTAAATTATTTCGGAGTGGGGGTCAATCCGTGGGTATGACATCCAATGGGACGAGGCTCACCACAATCGGAAACGCCTTGGAGATAATAGAGGTTATTCGAGATTTGGATGGGGCGAGACTCATCGATGTCGCCCATGAACTCGACATGCCCCCCAGTTCCGTATACAAGTACG
>CAZKGF010000004.1:26751-29488 GCA_964552115.1 uncultured Halobacteriales archaeon | reverse complement strand
TGCGTCGACTCCTGGAGTGCCACCCCCGTCCACCGAGGCTTCCTGGGTGTCAGACGCGTTCTGGACGAGCGCTGTGGCCCCACGTTCGCTCAGGCGCTCGACGAGCCCAGTCACCAGGGACGTCCTCGCTTCGCCGTCCGCTCCCACGATCCCGATCGGTTGCATATCACCATTTTCGGTCCAGGATGACGTATGTATTGTCCTCCACCTCAGATTTGGCGACAAACCAAAGGGAGTGGACCTCTCCCGATTCGTATGCCCACCGTGGCAAACGACCAGCCATGACTAAATCAGCAGTCGCAGAGACATACGAGTCGTATCTCACCCAACTCGCGTCCGAACTCGGAGAGGTGGTCGCCGACGAGTTCGGTGGTGGACTCCTGGGAAAAGTAGCCGGACGCGGCGCCAAGCCAATGCTCGAACGGATCGAATCGGAAATGCACACCCAAGGGGAACTCCTCGTTGATTATGCCGCTGCCGAGGAGCCAGACGAACGGGAGCACCTCCGTCAGGAGTTTCTCCAGACCAATCCGGTGTACCGGCGATACGAGGGCGACCGGACAGAAGAACTTGAAGACGTACTCCTGACCCACTTCGAGTCGGCTGCCGAAGACCTCGAACCCCTCGTGCAGTCCGACTCAGACGACTTCTGGGAGGCTATGCAAGACGCTTACACAGAAACTGAGGCAAAGGAGCTCTTCAACCGCCACTTCGACCAAGCGGCCACATTCAAGGAGTATCGGGAAGGCGTATTTTCCTCACAAACGGTCGGGGGCAAAGTAATCGGGATCGTCGAGGAGTCAGAAAATCGACTGCGCGAGACCGTCTTCGAAGATCTCGAACAGGCCTACGAGTGAGCCCCCTTGTACCGCCCTACTGATCTTTCATGAAGTCTTGCTCGACTGTTCCACTGAACGTCCCCGAGACGATGTCGTGTTCGAGTGTCCGAATACCTTCAATATCGACCTCCACGTGATCGCCACTCTCCAACGGCCCGACGCCAGACGTCGTGCCTGTGGAGATTACGTCCCCTGGCTCGAGCGTAATTAGCTTCGTGATCTCTTCGATGAGTTCTGGGACCGAAAAAATGAGTTCGGAAATCGTGGATTCTTGTTTCGCCTCTCCGTTGACCCGCAGTTGAATGCTCGCGTCGTCGGGCACGTCCTCGGGGTCGGCAATGACCGGACCGATAGGGGCTGCATTGTCGAAGTTCTTCCCACGTACCCAGTTTTGTTCCTGGCGTTGATCGTCACGGTTCGAGAGGTCGTTTACACACGTATAGCCGGCGACGACATCCATCGCGTCCTCTGCATCGACGTTTCGACATTGGGTTCCGATGACAACCCCGAGTTCCCCTTCGTAATCGACGCGGTCTTTCTCCGGCAGTTTGATCTGCGTACCGTGGCTGGTCACCGCATTCGGCGTCTTGAGGAACAACAACGGTCGGTCGGGAATATCCGAGTCCGTCTCTTCTGCGTGGTCGGCGTAATTAAGCCCAATACAAACGATCTTCGAGGGCTCGGTCGGTGGCAAAATGTCGACTTCTGCGGCCTCGTAAACTTCGTCACCGAAGCGAATGCCCTCGTCGGTCCACTGCCCCTCTCTGATGCTACCACTTGGATCGCGAAATCGGACCCTGTGCATAGGGTCGACACTCAGGTACAGCCCCTAAGGGTTCCGGATCCGGCTCGCCGTGAGACAGATTGGTCCCGCGAGCGGATCCCGACCCCCGGGTCATTTATTGCCTTCGGGAGTTTCGTACGGGATATGCTGACGGACGACTTTGGGCGGGAGGTCACTGGGGTCCGCATCTCCCTGACCGATCGATGTAATTTCGATTGTGTCTACTGTCACAACGAGGGGCTGGGGGATACACGGGGGCCGATGGAGCCGGGAGATAACGAAATGGGGACGGACGATGTCGTCCGATTTTTGGAGGTAATGACCGAGTTTGATATCGACTCGGTCAAATTTACGGGCGGGGAGCCGATGCTTCGGGACGATCTCGAGGAGATAGTTGAGCGTACACCAGACCAGATGGAGACGTCGCTCACGACAAACGGCACGTTCCTGCCAGGCAGGGCGACAGAGCTCAAGAAGGCTGGCCTCGAGCGAGTGAATGTCTCCCAGGACGCCCTCGATCCCGACGACTTCGCTCAGGTGACCCAATCTGGTGCCTACGAGCAGGTTCTCGAGGGGGTAAAAGCGGCCGTCGACGCAGGACTCGCCCCGGTTAAGCTCAATATGGTCGTGTTCGAGGCGACCGCCGGGTACGTCCCGGAGATGGTCGAACACGTCGCCGAGAACGAGGGGCTACAACTCCAACTCATCGAGTACATGCCCGAAATCGCCGGCCATCCCGAGTGGAGTATCGACATCGAGCGTGTCCACGATTGGCTCGCCGACCAAGCCGACGAAATCGAGCAGCGGGAGATGCACAGTCGACGGCGGTACTGGATCGATGGCGGCATGGTCGAAGTTGTCGATCCGGTCGAGAACGCCGAGTTCTGTGCCAACTGCCACCGCGTTCGTGTTACCCACGAAGGGTACCTCAAAGGGTGTCTCAACCGCAATGACGACCTCCGACCGATGGGCGAGATGTCCCGCGAAGAGATTCGGGAAACCTTCCGCGAAACGGTCGCAAATCGGGTTCCGTTTTATGGGGAATATATGGTGCGCGACGGTGAGGGCGGCTGGAAACCCAACGAAAAATATCGCGAGGAACTCGAAGTCTGAC
>CAZKGF010000004.1:0-26651 GCA_964552115.1 uncultured Halobacteriales archaeon | reverse complement strand
TTCTCTTCGGCAGCCCGCTCGATCGCACTTACGTTCGAATCAGTCGTGCCGAGTCTGTCGGCCACTTCCTGCTGTGTGAGCCCAGCCTCGCGAAGTTTCAGAACCTCTACCTGGCGTTCAGTCAGGGTTGTGGGTTCCGGTGAGACCATGCCGAGTCAAACACTACCCATTGAGAAAAGCTTTTGTCTCAACCTTCTCCCTTTACACTCATGCCGACCATCCCCGACACCGTCACCCGTCGGGGAGTCCTGGCCGCTCTCGGAGCCAGCCTCGGTGGGGCAACCGGGTGTTTGGCCGGTGGCCGACCGGATTCGGGTGGTCACTCGGACGGCGACGGGCCAGTGTCACTATTGGTCGCCGGCAGTCTCTACAATGCGCTAGAAAACGGCCTCCGAAACGCCGTGAATCAACGAATTCAGATCGAAGGACGCGGTTCGACGACAGTGACACGCCTGGTAGCCTCGGGACAAAAAGATCCAGATATCGTCTCAGTTGCGGACGTTGCCCTCTTCGAAGGACCGCTGGAACCGCCGTGGTTTAGCGAATTTGCGACCAATGCCATGGTCCTTGCGTACACGACCGAAACACCGGGCGGACGCCAAGTCGACGCTGCTGACAGGTGGTATCGACCACTCCTCGAAGACGACGTCTCGCTGGGCCGAACCGACCCGGATCTCGATCCACTCGGGTACAGAACGCTGTTCGTCCTGGAACTCGCCTCCGATCACTACGGATTAAACATCGACCTTCGTGAGGAGATCCCCGAACGAGACCAACTCTACCCGGAGACCCAACTCGTCAGCCAGTTTGAAACCGGGTCGGTCGATGCGGCGTTTACGTACCGGAGCATGGCCGTCAATCGTGGCTATGACTATTACGAACTTCCCGATAGGATCGATCTAAGCGCCCCTCGATACGCGGATACCTACGGTGGTGTCTCGTACGAACTGGCGAGTGGCCATCGAATCCGTGGCAGTCCGATCAGTTATGCGTCGACGATTCGAACGCAGAATCGGGCGGTCAGACATCTTTTCACCCGTCTGACGACAGGGTCATATCTGCACGATTTCGGCTTCGGCGTTCCGAAATCGTACCCAATACACACAGGTAATGTTCCCGACAAAATCGCGGGGTGACACCCGCTACGGCCGTGGTGGCTGGCTTCCGGTTGCCGTCCTTCTAGGGGGACTTCTGCTGGTCTACTACCTCCTTCCACTCCTCTCGTTACTGGTGGCCGAACCGCCCGGAGCAGTTCTCGAGCGTCTCGGACAGCCTTCGGTCCTCTCCGCGGCCACGACATCCCTCGCCACAGCCAGCACGAGTGCGGCCATCGCCACAGGGTTAGGCGTGCCCCTCGCCTACTGGTTGGCACGGACCGACAGTCGTCTTGGGCCGATGTTGACCGCATTGGTGGTCCTCCCGCTGGTTGTGCCACCCATCGTCAGCGGGATGTTGCTGTTGACCGTTGTCGGCCCCAACACCATTATCGGAAGCCTCGCTGCATCGAACGGGATCGCGCTGACCCGATCGTCCATCGGGGTCGTCTTGGCCCAGACCTTCGTCGCGTCACCGTTCGTGGTCGTCACGGCAAAAGCTGCCTTCCAGAGCGTCGATTCCGATCTCGAACAGGCGTCGCGGTCACTCGGAAAAACGCATCTGGAGACGATACGAAAAGTAACGATCCCGCTGGCCTGGCCGGGGATTCTCGCGGGGATTACGCTTGCCTTCGCGCGTTCGATGGGAGAGTTTGGTGCCACGATCATGCTGGCCTTCTATCCCCGAACGATGCCTGTCGAGATCTGGGTCTCGTATACCTCCCGCGGACTCGAAGCAGCCTTTCCTATCGCCGTTATTCTCGTCGGCATTTCTGCGATTGCACTGATCGTCCTGAACGCGTTGGGGACTAATCCACTGGAGTGAGTCAGCATATGTTACGTATCACCGACCTCGAACTCGGGGTGAACGGGTTTACGCTCGGCCCGATCGATATCGACGTGGGAGAGGAAGTCGTCGCCATACTCGGTCCCTCCGGCTGTGGGAAGACGACGATGTTGTCGGCCCTCGCTGGCATCCGACCCCCGGATACCGGACGGGTCGAACTCAACGGACGTCGTCTCGATGGCCAGCCTCCCGAGCAGCGTGGGTTGGGTCTCGTCTTTCAGGACGGGGCACTGTTCCCACATCTAACTGCACGAGAAAATGTCGCCTACGCGGGTACCGACGACGAGACGGTCGAGTCACTGGCCGAACGGCTCGAAATTACAGGCGTCCTGGATCAACCTGCCCCGACACTATCGGGCGGTGAACGCCAACGGGTTGCACTCGCTCGGGCGCTGGCGGCCGACCCGGACGCGCTATTGCTGGACGAACCCCTAACGAATCTCGACGCCCCAATCAAACGCCGGCTCCGTGACGAATTACACGACCTATTCCGATCACTGGAGCTACCGGTCATCTACGTCACCCACGATCAGCAGGCCGCAACCGCACTTGGTGATCGGATCGCAGTCATGCGCGAGGGGGAGTTCGACCAGGTCGCAGACCCGGATACTGTCCTGGAGCGCCCGGCCACGACATTCGTCGCTTCATTTACCGGCAGCGAGAACGTGCTCCCAGCGACTGTCACCGAGGCTGGCGCCGGCCAGGTCACACTCACGATCGGGGGCGTCTCCATCGAAGCGACTGGTACCGCACCGGTGGGCGCCAGAGTGACAACCTGTGTTCGGCCTGCCCGCATCCAACTCGCCGACAGGGCCGCACTAGCTGACGGTGGAAACGTCGTCATGGGAATAGTCCGGCGGTGGCTTCACGAAGGAGATGCCTACCGGCTGAGCGTCGATATCGATGGGGTGAGCAGCCCGATCGAGGCGCGTATCTCGGCAGTCGACCTCGCAGCCGATGGGCCCGCGCCTGGAGACCGAATTCATCTCGCCATCCCGAAAGCGGCCATCCACGTGATCGACGACAGTCGAGACGGGGAGCCTGTTCAGTCTCGACGGAATCGCTCGAACGACTGATCCGTTTCGGCCTCGATCCATCCCCCGTCGAGATTTTCGAATTCGGCCGGTTTGGGCGCGAACGGTTTGATATCCAATAGGGGTGTGCCGTCGACCAAATCGACGTGATCGACGCTGAGTGTGTGTCCCTCGATCCCACGTAATCGGACGATCGAGAGCCCGATCGGATTGGGTCGGTTGGGGCCTCGTGTCGCGAAGATTCCAGGCGTTGTTCCCTCTGCAAACGGTGGGTCACACCGCAGCACTGTCTCCTCGACGTCGTGAAGATGCGTTAGTAAGACCAGATGAGAAAAACCCGCTATTTCTGCCAGGCCGGGTTCGTATTCCTCGTCGAGGACGACAGTGCCAGTGGTTTCAACCGCCGCAGTATCCGGTCTCGGGACTGCGTCGGCATCGTCGAAGGGCGTCCTGACGACTCCGATCGAGCGATACGTGATTTCATCCTCGGCCATGCCCGTTCCTGGCCGGACGGACCAATGAGCGTATCGCCCGAATGACGGGTAACTAAAGTGTGGCGTACCCCGTCCACCGTGGGCTTAATTCGAGGCCCCGTCCAAGCCCAGGTATGAGTACACCCGGACCCTCACAGGGATCGGGCTTGACGGCCCCCGAGCTCGTGGAGGCGGATCGCCCGCCAGTCGCTGAGTACGCAGCGCTTGCCGCCGACTTGACCGCGGCCGTCGACGGCGCCGTCCGGTTCGACGAATACGCCCAAATTCTCTACGCCACCGACGGAAGCATCTATCAGGCCAAACCGGCCGGTGTCGTCTTTCCCACGGACGTTGCAGACGTTCAGGCGGCCGTCGTAACTGCCGCCGACCACGACGTCCCGATCCTTCCCAGAGGGGCTGGGTCCTCACTCGCGGGGCAGGCTGTCGGCCCCGGCTGCGTCGTTCTCGACCTGAGTCGACACATGGACGATCTGCTCGATGTCGACCCGGAGGCCCAAGTCGCAACCGTTCAGCCAGGTATAGTCCAGGATCACCTCGAGTCCGAACTGGCTGCATATGACCTGCAGTTTGCCCCCGATCCGGCCTCCTCGGGACGGGCTACCATCGGCGGCTCGATCGGAAACAATTCGACAGGAGCGCACTCGGTCCGGTACGGGATCACGGACGCGTACGTAGAGTCAGTCACCGCAGTACTCGCCGATGGATCGATCATCGAAGCTGGAGAGGTAGTACTAGACTCTCCCGAATACGACGAGATCATCGCACAGGGCGATCTGGAAGGTCGTATTTACGAAACCGTCAGAACGGTCGTCGCGGAGAACGAAGCCGAAATTCAAGCACGGTATCCGAACCTCAAACGTCGTGTCTCCGGATACAATCTGGACCGAGTGATTTACGAAAACGAGGCGGACGAACGCGTCATCAACCTAGCAAAACTCTTTGTCGGGTCCGAAGGAACGCTGGGGGTGGTTGTCGAGGCGGAACTCGGTCTCGTACCCGTACCGGAGGCCACTGCGCTTGCACTGTACTGCTTCGACGATCTCATCGACGCGATGGAGGCCGTCCCACAAGCCCTCGAATACGATGTAAGTGCGATCGAGTTAATGGACGAAGAAGTGTTCCGCCTGGCAAGCGACTCCACAGAATTTGCCCAGTACGCGGACCCGATTCCTGATGGGACGGCGGCTGCACTCATGATCGAATTCGATTCGGAACTGGTCACCGATTTCGAGGAGGCGATTGCCGAGACCAACCGCCGGTTTGTGGATGAAGGTAGCGCCTTTGAGGTTCTCGAAGCGTACGACGAGCCAGCTCAAGAGCGGCTCTGGAAACTTCGGAAAGCGGCGATTCCGCTCCTGATGAGTCTTCAAGGGGATGCCAAACCGTATCCGTTCATCGAGGACGCGACCGTTCCTCCAGCCGAACTCGCAGAATACGTCCAGGCGTTCCAAGACATCTTGGCCGACCACGACACGTCCGCAGCGTACTTCGCTCACGCCGGGTCTGGAACGCTTCACATCCGACCGATACTCAATTTGAAAGAGACTGGCGACATCGAACAACTGCATTCGATCACCGATGCCGTCACGGATTTAGTATTAGCCCACAACGGGTCGTTCTCCGGGGAACACGGCGACGGGATGGCCCGAACGGAGTTCAACCCAAAGATGTACGGGCCAGCACTCTGGCGTGCGTTCAAAGAAATCAAAACGGCCTTCGATCCGAACTGGCTCATGCATCCCGGGAACGTGGTGTATCGCGACGGTCCCACCGATATCGGACCCGACGGAGACCGGGGCGTGGGTGCGGATAATCGGCGGAACTTGCGGTACGGCGCCGAGTACCAGTCTCTCGAACCCCAGACAACGCTGGACTTCTCCGACGAAGGCGGCTTTTCCCACCTCGTCGAGCTCTGTAACGGCTGTGGGACGTGCCGGACGACAGATACCGGCGTCATGTGTCCGACCTACCGTGCCTCCGATGACGAGATGCAGTCGACGCGAGGCCGGGCAAACATGCTCCGAGCGGCCATTAGCGGCGACCTTCCCGAAGCAGAACTGTACTCCTCACACTTCCAAGAGGAGGTACTCGACCTCTGCGTCGGTTGCAAGGGGTGTAAGAGCGACTGTCCGACCGGTGTAGATCTGGCGAAACTCAAAGCCGAAGTCAAACACGAATACCACCGTCGAGAAGGGTTGTCGCTCCGGGATCGTCTCTTCGGGAATGTCGATCGGCTCAGTGCGATCGGGAGCGCCCTCGCACCGGTTTCGAACTGGGCCCAACGACTCCCTGGCGCTGATCGAGTGACACAGGCCCTCTTTGGCATCGCGCCGGAGCGGTCGCTTCCCACGTTTCGCCGCCAGACGCTGGAAGATTGGGACCAGAGGCGAAATACGGGTGTGGAACGAGACGAAGCAACCGACCAAGTCGTCCTCTTTCCCGATACGTTCTCGAATTATAGCTATCCGGAACCGGCCAAAGCCGCGGTGGCCGTCCTCGAGGCTGCCGGCGTCCACGTCCGTATCGCCGACGAGCTCGGACCGAGTGGCCGTGCAGCCTACTCGTTGGGTATGCTCGACACTGCAAGAGAACGGGCTCGTGCGAACGTCGACGCACTGGCACCGCTCGTCGATGCGGGGTGGTCGGTGGTATTCATAGAGCCATCCGATGCCGTTATGTTCCAAGACGAGTACGGAGACCTCCTTTCCGGTAAGGCCGTCACCGACGTCGGGGCCCGAGCCTATGGTCTCTGTGAGTATCTGGATGTCCACTCCGTCGACGAGCGGATCGCGTTCGACGCACCCGAAACCACGCTCACCTATCACGGCCACTGCAACCAGAAGGCCATCAACACAGACCACCACACTGCAGCCGTGCTCCGCCGAGCAGGCTACACAGTGGATCATCTAGACAGTAGCTGTTGTGGGATGGCAGGGAGTTTCGGCTACGAGGCCGAACACTACGAACTGTCCCAGGCCATTGCCGATATTCTCGTCGACCAAATCGAAGCGAGTCCTGGTGACCAGATCGTCGCCCCCGGGGCGTCCTGTCGCACACAGTTAGGTGACAAACCAGGCCGGGCCCGTCCACCACATCCTGCCGAGTCCCTCCGGGACGCACTATCCGAGTAGAATTTGGTGTCTGTCGGAGTGTACGTATCATTCCTCTAGCATACTATTATATCAAATATAATCGACTGGATTCCGTCTCCGTTGTCTTGGAGTCTGCCGGTTTGCCCAATCGGGGAGTTCAGATAGTTCGATGAATCCCCCGTTGAATGGGTTTGTATTGGACAAGATGGTTCTCTCTGGGAGCGAAGATTCTCGAAGAAATTATCTTTCTTATATATCTAAATATCTTCTATTTCCAATATATACCAATATAATGTAATAATTTCTGTCCATCACGACAGTGTCGCCAGAGCGTGGCGAATATCGCAAGGAGTTAGTCGACGTACTCGGAATCTGGGGCAGATGGCAGCCATTTCTGCAGCCGCCACGCTCGCCTTTGCGGGCGCCCTATTCATCGCATTGCAGGCGATTACCATCGATCGGGGAATCGAACGCGCCAAACTCACCGCAACGTCTTCGCCCGCGTTCGCGGCCGCCTTGGCGACTATCGTCGTGAGCGTCGTCATCTTCTGGACACTCCTCATCGTCCAGGGCATTCCCGACGGGGCCTTCACACTACACTTTGCCTGGCCGTTCCTCCTCGCGGGGTTGCTCAATCCAGCGATCTTCCGGTTGCTGTACTTTCGAGGGATAGAGGAGGTGGGCGCCCCCGTAGCTGCGGCGTTCATGGCGATGAATCCGCTGGTTGCGACTGCGGGAGCCGTCCCGTTTCTGGGAGAAACGCTCACACTTGCAACGTTCGGCGGCATTCTGTGTATCGTCGCCGGTGGCGTGATCCTCCAATCGATCCAAAACGCCGACGACGTCGAAGAGGCAAATCTCGACCTGGTTGCCCGTCAGTTGGCGGGCACCGAACCGCGTGACCTACTTTTTCCCATTGGCTCGACGGTGTTCATCGGCATCTCGTACGTGTTCATCACCTTCGGTCTGAACAGGTTCCCCGATCCGATTTCTGCCACCGCCATTGCCCAGACGGCCGCGCTCGTCGTCTTCGTGGGCATCGTACTGGTCTCGGATGGCGTCCGAACGCAGGTCCGTTCGGTCAATACGACAGCACTTGGGATTTTCGCCATCGCCGGCGTCTTCACCGCGTTCGGCCAGTTGGCAAATTTCTTCGCACTCGACGTCGGCACGGCGGTGACGGTCATTCCATTGTTCAACACGTTTCCACTACTCGTACTCGTCCTCTCGTATGGGTTGGCTCGGGAGATTCCCCGCTCGTGGCCGATTCTCCTCGGTGTGGTTTCGATCGTGTCCGGATCGATCCTCATCGAGGTCCTGTAACGTCCACACGAGATGCCGACTTGGCAAACCGTAGTCTTTGAATAGTGGCACGCGTTGGGATAGGATAATGCGACGCCAGCTCTATCCCCGGAGCGTGACCCGGTAACTATGGCAACCCGAGGCACTCAATCAGACCGGCCGACCCGCGAGGTCACCGTGACCGTCAACGGGACCGAGGTCGTCGAGGAGATCGAGCCCCGAATCAAACTCTCGGACTTTCTCCGGTATAGTGCCGACCAAACCGACGTCAAGATCGGCTGTGAACACGGGGCGTGTGGGGCCTGTACTGTCGAACTCGACGGTAAACTAGTCAAATCATGTCTATTGTATGCGGTCCAGGCCGATGACAGCGAAGTACTGACATCTACCGGGCTAAACGAAGCCCCCGACACACTCGGCCCGATTCAGGAAGCGTTCCACCAGAATCACGGACTGCAGTGTGGCTTTTGTACCGGAGGCTTCATCATGGCGACGAAATCCCTGCTCGAGGACAATCCTGATCCATCGGCGGACGAGGTCGAATCTGCCCTAGCGGACAACATCTGTCGGTGCACAGGATACGCCAACATCGTCGACTCGGTCCAAGATGCGGCCGCGGAGATCGACGAACCTGGCGACCTAACCGGACACGGCACAGTACCCGACCAGTGATTGCTGTCCCGAGCTAAGTCCCCAGGTGTACCACGTGAATGAGCAGTGGTCGAGAGGCCGTCGCGCCTAGAAGGTCAACGCGACCTTGACCGCGTCATCCTTGCGTTCAGTAAAGGTCTCATACGCTTCGTCGAAATCCTCGAAGTCGAATTCGTGTGTGAATAGCGGATCGACGGCCACCTGCCCATTCGAGACGAGGCGGGCGCTTGCCTCGGCCCGGTTGGCGTGGGCGCGACACCCGCGGAACTCGATCTGGTTTTTGACGAGATCGGCCATCGGGATTTCCTGAAGATTCTCGTTGGGAATCCCGTCCATACTGACTGTTCCTCCCTTTCGGGTGACTGCCACCGACTGGCGGAATGCAACCCCCTGTCCAGCGGCTTCCAGAGAGACATCGACGCCTGACCCACCGGTCAACTCGAAGATTTGGTCGACGACGTCGTCGTCCTTGTACGAAATTGTATGATCGGCCCCCAGGTCGTCGGCCAACCGGTTGCGACGGGGATTGCCGATCCCGATGACGGTACTGGCACCCATCGCTTTGGCGTGCTGAACGGCCAACAGACCGACGGTCCCGGTTCCAAAGATCGCGACGGTGTCGCCTGGCGAGATGCGACCCCGTTCGGCCAGGTAGAGGGCGATGGCATTCACGTCGAGGAGCGCACCTTCCCGCCACGAAAGGTCCTCGGGGAGGTGATAGAGCGTGTCTGCTGGGACGGCCGCGTACTCCGCATAGGCCCCACTCGACGTGTGTCCGATCTGGCGGTGGCCCGCCTCGAAGTCTCCGTAATTCTCACAGAGATTGTATTGGCCCGTTCGGCAGCGTTCACAATACCCACAGCCGTGGTGGCTTTCGGCGAACACTCGGTCGCCGGGCGATAGCCGCTCGACGTCCGGGCCGACATCGACGACGCGACCCGACCATTCGTGACCAGGGACAAACGGGAACGACGGTGGCCATCCGTCGATGTAGCCGTGGAAAATCTTGGGATCAGTCCCACAGATGGAGACAGTTTGGACATCGACGAGTACGTTGTCCACATCATCAATCTCGGGCGTGTCGACCGTTTCAATCGACCAGTCTCCGGCCGATTCGACGACCAACGCCCGCATCGTATCTTGAATTGCCTGTTGCTGTTGAGCCATATTCCTCATACTGGACCAGGCGGCATATTTCTTGTCTGTCGATCCTGAGCGAGACCAGTCGTCCTCACAACACAGCGGACCAAAAGATCGTCTGGAGGCACAGGGAGCCGTGGAACTTAGTCGATTGTGGCTTCCGCGTCCTCGGCGGCCGACAGATCGGCTTCGGCAGGGACACCACTGTTAATCTTCTCCTCCATACAGTCGAAGAAGTTTCCGACGAGTTTGTGTGTGACACTACCGATGGCTCGTTGCCCGAGGGATGAAATCAGGCCGGAGATGTTTGCTTCAGCCTCCCATTCCAACCGAGTCCCCTCGTCAGTCTCAGAAAGCTCCATCCGTCCGACGCCATCGAACGCACCCTTGCGACCACCGCTTCCCTCGATGGAGGCCACGAGTCGATTGGGAAAGTCGGCTTCCGTGATCACGCCAGAACAGTCAAACGTCGGCTTGACACTCCCGACGCCAACCGTGATGGTCGCCTCGAATTCCGACTCGGAGACGAGTGTCATTTCCTCCATGCCTGGCAGACAGTCCTCCAGGTGGGACGAATCTGTAAAGTAGTCCCAGAGCTCTTCTGGTGGGCGATCTGCTTCGAATTCACCGTCAAATTCCATTGTCATAGTTGGTAGGGGGGATCGTTACTGTGGTGAACCGACCGCGATTCGGTGGGTCATCCACGGCCAGACCGTGATAGCTGGTCGGCCACGCCGGGCAGGGCGAGTTCGGCGTTTGGAGCCGTGAGTTGTGAACCGTCCGACACACTGTGGTCGAATCGGCAGACGAGTCCGGTCATACGGTATGACCCGTTCTCCAGGTTGAGAGTGCCATTGCTGGGGAAAATACCTTTCGGGTATGGCTGAGTGCTGACGGCCGGTTTCCGGTAGTTTCAGGACTAGCACTGTCGGTTGGCAAAGGTTATTGGCCTCTGTGATCTCAGTCGGATGCATGAAGCCGGCCGTTTTCGAATACCACTCTCCGACCTCGGTTTCCGAAGCTGTCACACTCTTATCCGAGTACGACCACGCCGAAGTGGTGGCAGGGAATCAGTCCCTCGGTATACAGATGAGCAACCGCTTGGCAACGCCAGATCACCTCATCGACCTCAACGATGTCGACGACCTCTTTTATATCGACGATCGGGATGACGAGATCGAAATCGGGGCGATGACCCGACACGCGGACATTGCCAACTCCCAGGTACTCGAACGCCGACTCCCGGTCCTCGCCGAGGCCGCCGGTGAAATCGCCGGTCCATCGGTACGAAACATGGGAACGATCGGTGGCAGCCTCGCAGAGGCAGATCCCGCCGGCAATTATCCGACCGTTTTGACTGCACTCGAGGCCACGATCAGCCTTCGTGGCCCAGACGGGGCTCGCGATATCGATGTCTCTGAGTTCTATCTCGCCTACATGATGACCGCCGCCGACGAAGACGAACTCATCACGAGCGCGACGATCACTACGGACCCGTTCCCCCCGAACAGGACTGGATTCGCATTCCATGAGATCAAACGCGTCCCCCATACCTGGCCGACGCTGAGTGCTGCGGCAGCCGTCAGGGTCGACGATCCGACAGCAGAATCACCGGAGATCGAGAGAGCCCGTCTCGCTTTCGGCAACGCTGATGACATCCCCCTCCGAGCAACAGCGGCCGAGTCAGCAATCGAAGGGAGTGCAGCCTCCGAGGCGGCGCTCGCGGACGCTGCAGACGAGGCGATGGCGGCCGCCCAGCCAGCCAGCGAAATGCAGGCCGACGCCGAGTACAAGGAGGACCAGGTTGGGGTCCTCGCCCAGCGTGCCTTGTCGGACTCGTATGCGATGGCCATCGACAACTAACTGCAGTTGAGAACATCCGTTGCGGGCCAGCAGGCGTAACACTAAGGGACCTTTGCTCCCCACTATTATACATGATCGAAGACACTGTGGGCAGCGGGGAACGGGCGTCGCCGGAGAGCTCATTCTACCCGCATCGCGGGTTTGGTGGCCCGACCCGAACCGGGAATGGAGTGCTGCGGGAACCCCGGTGTAACCCATGACAGAAATCGACCAGCCTGTTGGCACAGCCGAGGATCCCTGGAGCGTAACCAAACAGGATCTCTTCGACGCTCTCCGGGCCTACCGTGACTCCGAGACGGATGCAGTCGTCGCAACAATCGTCGACGTGGAGGGGTCAGCATATCGCCGGCCGGGTGCAAAGATGGTGATCGACACGGCTGGGGAAAGTCTGGGTGCCATCACGGCAGGGTGTCTCGAAGGGCCCGTCACCGAACTTGCTGCAGATGTCGTATCCGGAGACAGTCCCGCGGTGCACACGTTCGATCTGATGGACGATGAGGGCTGGGGACTCGGGCTCGGCTGCAATGGAATCATCGACATCTTGCTCGAACCACTGGACGACAGCTGGGATACAGTGCTCTCCGAGCTCGCAAATCGACAGGCAGTCGTCACGGCGACCGTCGTCGAATCCGGCCGTTCGGACACCACCGTTGGCGACAGGATAATATTGGACGAACGGGGCGAGCGGATCGGTCGTGGCGGCGGGGGCCTCCCGCCGTCGATCGTCGATGCGTTATCGGAGCCAATCGAGGACCTCAGGGCCGGACCCGGGGCAGCGACCGTCCCGGTCGAAACAGACGCTGGTACGGTCTCGGTGTTTATTGACTGGCTCACACCTGCGCCAGATCTGCTCTTGTTCGGCACCCAGAACGACATTCACCCGGTCGCCAGAGTGGGTCACGAAGCGGGCTTTCGGGTCGTGGTCGCCTCGGCACGCGGAGCAAGATCTGATCCGGAGCAGTTTCCCAACGCGCACGTCGTTCGCCAGACCAAGCCGATGTCGGTCGGTGATGTCGTCGAGGTTCCCGATCGAACGTATGCAGTCATCATGTCTCACAATGCCCTCGAGGACCGCCTCGCGCTTGCCTCGTTGTTGGACACCGACGTGCCTTACGTCGGCCTCATGGGTCCTCGCGAACGGTTCGAAGACATACGGGAAGATCTCGCGAGCGAAGAGGGGCGAGAGTTGAGTCAGGCTGAACTCGAGCGGATTTCAACACCTGTCGGCTTAGACCTCGGGGGCGGCGAACCCAATCAAATCGCGATCAGCATCGTCGCTGAGGCACTGGCAGTCCACAACGGTCGCGAAGGGGGGCGGCTCAAAGCCCGGGAAGGCCCGATTCATACCCGCGCCGCTCCGTCGGAGTAAGCGACTACTCCTCGACTTTTGCAACCGCACGGATCGGCGATCCCGTTCCATCCCGCAGGCGCAACGGAAAGCCGATAAAGGTGAAATCCTTCCCGACGACCGATTCGATGTTGCAGAGATTCTCCATGTGAGGAACCCGATGTTCGGTACACAGCGTGTGACACGGGTAAGTGCCACTCGGGTTATCGGGACTTGGCTGATCCACGCCGAAGTTCGCCACTCCCTGATCGATGATCCACTGGGAGGCTTCCTCGTTCAGTCCGGTGTGTTGTTCGTTGTACGCACGCGTCGGATGTGTCCGGTTGTAGTGGCCGGTGTGCAAGAGTAATGTATCGCCCTCGTCGAGTGTCTGGTCGGTTTCGTCGAGTGCCCGCTTGAGGTGCTCAAGCGTGATGTAGCCGTCTGGATCGGCATCAGAGACGTCAACGGCCGTTCCTGGCGTATAAAACTGTTCGAGGTCCATTTCGTTAATCGGTGCACCGTCCTCTCGAAAGTGCCTGATCGAATCGACGTGACTTGGTCCGTGTTCGGAGGTCTGGAACGTCCTCGATTCGTAGGAAAACGTGGGCTCCTCGATGCCTTGCTGTTTGAAGATGTATTCCGAATCGTCGAACGTGGTATCCGTCCAGATGACGGTATCCGGGTGAGCGAAATAGACCGGATGCCGGTGATAAATCTCTTGACTCAAGTCAATGAACTCCGTCATGATTTCGGGATCGTAGAGTGTCTATAAGAAATTGTCGTCACCGGTCATCCCGACACCTGGTTCCCTTGCGAGCGTAGGTTGGACGGACGGCGAAGGGGCACTTTTTGAGGTCGCCCTTGTTACAGGCCCCATGATCCTGAATCGTGCCGCAGTGTCGAAGTCCGATCGACACGCCGTGGCACTCTCCTGCGTGGAAGCTGGTATCTCCGCTGCCCGCCCCGAATCCGTCGTCAGTACATCGATCTCTCTAGCGGGTAGCCAATTACGAATCGGCGATGCCACGTACAATCTTGCCAACTACACTGATGTGGTGGTCGTTGGTGGGGGCAACCCCGCGGGGCATCTTGCAGCGGCCGTCGAGGACGTCCTCGGGGACTGGATCACAGCCGGGATCGTCGTTACCGACGACACGACTGAGACGACGACGATCGAGCAGATCCAGGGCAGGCATCCGGTCCCCGACGAGACGGGCGAGCACGGCGCACAGCGCATTCTGGAAACGGTAGCGGACGCCGGAGAGGACACTCTGGTACTCGTGCTCGTTACTGGTGGCGGGAGCGCACTTCTCCCCGCACCCGCTGGAGAGGTGTCGCTCACCGCGCTTCAAGCGGTGACGGACCTGTTGCTCAGGAGCGGGGCATCGATCGAAGAGATCAACGCGGTCCGGAAACATCTCTCCGCACTCAAGGGAGGGCAATTAGCCAGAGCAGCCGCCCCCGCACGAGTGGTGGGTCTGGTAATGAGTGACGTCGTGGGGAATCGACTTGACGTAATCGCCAGTGGTCCGATCTCGCCGGACAGTTCGACGTTCGAGGAGGCCCGCTCAGTGCTATCCGAATACGATGTCGACCCACCTCAGAGTGTTGCAAAACGACTCGCGGCCGGTTCCGAGGGGGTCGTACCCGAAACCCCGACCCACACAGATCCGGTCTTCGATCGGGTTTCAATTCACGTGCTAGCCGATGGTATGACGAGCCTCCAGGCTGCACGAGACGCTGCGGAAAAACAAGGATTTCAGGCTCTCATTCTCTCATCTCGTATCCGAGGAGAAGCCCAAGAATCGGCAAAGACACACGTTGGCATCGCCGAAGAGGCCGTCGCGAGTGGCCACCCGATCTCGCCACCGACGATTCTCCTCTCTGGTGGAGAAACCACGGTTACCGTCGAGGGGGACGGAACGGGAGGTCCGAATCAAGAATTTGCACTCAGCGCAGCACTCGAACTCGAGGCCGAGTCGATCTGCCTGGCTGCAGTGGATACGGACGGAATCGACGGCGCAACAGACGTCGCCGGAGCGATCGTGACGGCAGCGACGGCCCAATCAGCGACCGACGCACGAATGGCTCTCGCTGGAAACGACGCGTATCCATTTTTATCGAGTCAGGACGCGTTGATCGAGACCGGGCCAACCGGGACGAACGTAAACGATCTCAGGGTTATCGTCATTCCCGAGACTGACGGTGAACCCGAACCACGGTAGAGCCAAAAAGAAGCTGCCCACTCCTTGCTTTCACGCCACGCTCGCGTTTTCCGTTATCTGAGACTAGTCCGTTTGATCCTGTTCTAGAGCGGCTGTATGATCCGAATTTGTCGGCTTGATTTGTGTTCCCCATTATGTGGAACATGATGAAGTCCTCTTAAAGGTGTAAAATACCGGCTGTACCTCCTCTCTCCCACAATAGCGGCGTCGATTCCCAATTTGTTTCCCGCATATTGAAACCGCATACCACCCGAGAGGCCCCGCAAACGATCTCGGCCAACTTCCCCGGTCCCGGACATTTAAGTAATACGCTCCGATATCGGTGGTCAGCATGGAAATGAACGAGATCCGGACGGAAAGCTCGGTCAAAACGATTGACAGGAGTTTCCGCATTGTAGAAACCATCCAGGCGCTTGGTGGGGCAGGCGTCACGGAACTAGCCGATGAACTCGACATGCCTGCAAGCACAATTCACAGACACCTGCAAGCACTCAAGGACAACCAATATGTCACCCGAGAGGGGGACGATTACGACCTCGGTCTACGATTCCTCAATCTGGGAGACTACGCACGCAACCGAAAAGAGATCTATCGACTTGCGGAGCCAAAGGTCGAACAAGTCGCCGAAGAAACAAACGAACGAGCGGAGTTCATGGTCGAGGAGTTCGGCCGAGCCGTCTTCGTTCATCGATCGATTGGATCAAACGCCATCCAAGCCGATTCCCGATTGGGGAAACGGCTCCCCTTGCACGCGACGTCTGCAGGAAAAGTGCTCTTGGCTCATTTACCGGCTTCCCGAGTAGACGAGGTTCTCCTTCGGACGGGGCTCGAACGATTCACCGAGAACACGATCACGGATCGGGGGACGCTCGAACAGGAACTCGAAGACATTCGTCACGAAGGTGTAGCCTTTAATCACGAAGAATATATCTCCGGAATGAACACAGTCTCCGTCCCCGTCATGGGAAAACACGATCAAATCGCCGGAGCACTCGGTGTTTCGGGCCCAGCACACCGACTGAAGGACGCACGACTACAGACGGAAGTTCCGGATCTACTCTTGGGTTCCGCCAACGAATTGGAGATCAACATTTCCTATCGATGATGTATCACGGATAGCAGCGTGTCGATCCGACCATTCGTTGAATGTTACAGAGTTAGACCTGTAATAGGAGACCTTGATTGGATCACGTAACTTTTTGATGGTGGCCCAAGAGTGATTTGTCGATGGGGTCGGATGCCGAGAATGGCGATCGCCGACAGACCAAGGTGGAACGTGTCCTCGAAAAATACGATTTAGAGGGATATGGGGTTGAACTCGAGCAGTACTGGACCGGCGACGGTTCCGAGCAGTATAGCCTTCGGGAACTTGCAACCCTGCTGAACCGAGAAATCCTCGGCGTGGCGATACGGAACGCAGGAATTGGCGCCCTGGATGGCGAAATAGAGAACTACTATCGATTACTCACTGACTCTGAGGTGTCGGCAGGAGAGCGAACGGAGGCTAGATCACGCTTGGAACGAGCGGACATCGATGTCGAGGCACTCGAGTCAGACTTCGTCTCTCACCAAGCCATCCATACGTATTTGACTGAACGGCGGGGGGCAGTTCACCAAGCAGCCCCACCGGAGGAGCGACTCGAGAACAGCCTCACGACGCTACGGCGCTTGGAAAGTCGGGTAGAGACGGTGGCAGACAATGTCCTCGATAGCGCACGGTCTGCTGACCTCCTCGAAGTGGGAGATTACGAAGTGTTGGTGTCGACAGCCGTGCTTTGTCGGTCCTGCGGGCGGCAATACCCCGCCACGGAACTCCTCAAACGAGGTCACTGTGACTGCCACGTCGATGAGGCGACCTGACTTCGTGGCCGTTGCCTGATCCACGAAGTATTTATGGACGAAATGTAATGGCCCATTTATATGGAAACGGTTCAGGAGTCGACAGTGACGGCCACTTTGGCAGTCGAGAACATCGGCGGCATCTCCTCTACCGAACTCGATTTCCGACCAGGCGTCACTACGCTAGTCGGTCGTAACGCAACAAACCGCACCTCTCTTTTGCAGGCAATTATGGGGGCTCTGGGTGGGCGTGAGGTGACACTCAACAGCGGAGCAGATTCCGGACGGGTTGAGTTACACCTTGGCAACGAACTCTACACACGGGAACTGGTGCGCAAGAATGGCTCCGTGCGGATGTCCGGATCTCCCTATCTACAGGGATCCGCGGCGCGATCTGCTGAGCTGTTCGCGTTTCTCCATGAATCGAACGACGCACGTCGCGCCGTTGAACGCGGGGACGAACTGCGTGAGATCCTCATGGAGCCGGTCGATACCGCCGAAATTGAGGCTGAAATCCAGCGAATACTCGAGGAACGATCGGACATCGAGGCACAACTAGAAAGTCTCGAAGGGCTTTCGGACCGGCTTCCGGGACTCGAAGAAAAACGTGCATCCCTCACAGCCGAAATCGAGGAAGTCGAAGAAAGACTCGCCGAAAGGCGAGCGACACTGGACGAAATTGACGGCACCATTGAAGCCAGACGAGAAGACCGGGAGGAGCTAGACGAAGCTATCAGCACGCTTGAGGGGACGAGAAGCGACCTCGATCAGGTCAAGCGCGAGCAACGGACCGAGCGGCGAAGTATCGAATCACTCGAAGAGGAACGATCTGAGCTAGAAGCCGAACTCGACGAATTGCCGGACGGCCCGTCGAGATCACTGGAGGATATCGACGCTCGACTTACTCGCTTGCGGGAGCAAGCACAGACGGCCAAAGCAGAGCTCACCCAACTGCAATCGATCGTCCAGTTCAACGAGGAGATGCTTGAGGAAGGCGGTCTCTCATCGATCACGGTCGGAGACGGCTCCACCCATGGTACTGACGAACTCCTTCCCGCGGGCGAGCAGGAAGTTTCCTGTTGGACATGTGGATCCAACGTCGAACGAGGTGCAATCGAAGAAACGATCGAACAACTTCGGTCAGTTCGTGCCTCCCGAATGGATGACCGAACCGAACTTCGCGAAGAAATCGAAGAACTAGAGGAAGCAAAATCCACGGTCCGCAAGCAGGAAAAACGGCGCGAGCGACTCCAGAACCGTCTGGCAGACACAGAATCGGAACTGGAAGAACGCCGAAATCGAATCGAAGCCCTCGAAGCGAGAGAGGATGAACTCGTAGACCAGATCGAGGAGCTGGAGGACAAAGTCAGTGCTCTCAATCAAGAAGAGAACGACGAACTACTCGAACTCAATCGAGAAGTGAATCAACTCGAATTCGAACTCGAGGACCTCGAATCACAACGGACAGCAATCACCGAGAAAATCGAAGATATTGAGGAACAACTCGCGGGCCGGGACGAGTTAGTTCGAGAGCAGGAAGAACTGAGTGAGAAGCTCACCGACCTACGGACCAGGGTTGAGCGGATTGAGGCCGAGGCCGTCGAATCGTTCAACAATCACATGAGCGAACTGTTGGAGTTGCTCGAGTACGACAACATCGACCGCGTCTGGATCGAGCAAGTCGAGCGAGAGGTCAAAGACGGTCGCCGAACAGTAAGTAAGTCCGCGTTCGACCTCCACATCGTGCGATCTGAAGACGGGACAGTCCACGAAGACGAAGTATCCCACCTAAGCGAAAGCGAGCGAGAGGTCATTGGGCTCGTGTTTGCCCTGGCGGGCTATCTGGTCCATGATCTTCACGAAACGGTTCCGTTCATGGTACTTGACTCGCTCGAAGCGATCGACGCAGACCGGATCGCAGCGCTCCTCGAATACTTCGAGGGGTACGCAGATTTTCTCGTCGTTGCACTATTGACCCAAGACGCTGCAGCCGTAGACATCGATCACCAAGCCATCGACGAGATTTAGTTAGCGAAGTAACTCGGAGACTCACCGTTCCCTCCACCGAATGGCAGGATCATCGTCCCCAATTGGTGATCGCCTCCCCCAGGGATCCTCGAAGCAAACACTTGGCGTGCTGGACCGTTTTTCGTTCGCGATGGCGCGAAATCGCAAGTTAAGCGTAGGTGACCTCCAGTTCGATTACGTTCGCCGCGTCCCGGAGACGGCCAGGAAACTCGGATTTCCACCGGTCATCCCGAAGCCGACTCGTGGGTCCAGCCAGGCTAATTGCCCCGAGTACTGTATCATCAGTCCGCTTGATCGGGGCGGCAACCGAACGGATACCCGGGGTCCGTTCCTCGTCAGAGAACGCAATCCCTTCCTGGCGAATCTGATCTAATTCGTCTTCAAGTTGGTCGCGATCGGTGATCGTAGACGGTGTGCGCTGTGGTAGCCCCCGATTCCGAAGGATTTGATCGCGCTTGGTTTCGGAGAGATGGGCAAGGATTGCCTTCCCCAACGCAGCAGTGTGCAAATGAAACCTGATACCAGTATAGGTATCGAGTTTGACAGCCTGCGGGCCCTCAGCCCGGTATATGAGGGTTCCCATCCCGTGTTCCTCGACGAGAAGGCCGGAAATTTCACCGGTTTCCTCGGCAAGCCGATCAATCGGGTCGCGAGCGTGTTCGTAGACCACCGTGCGAGATCGGGCTCTCTCTCCGAGTTCCAGGAACCGAGTCCCGATTTGGTATTCCTCCTCCACCCGACGGATGTACTCGATCTCCTCTAGTGTCTGTAGATGGCTATGGACAGTACTTTTTGGGAGTTCGAGGGTGGTCGCTATTTCGGTAATACCGGCCGTTTCGACATCCCGAAGAAATTCGATAATGCTGAACGTGGTTTTGATTGACTGGATCGATTCTCCCGAATCTGGGGACATGATACTGAAGGGAGTGCGAGGGGAGTTAAAAATTTTCCCCTATAGTAAACACAAATCTGTCGCTCTCGTAGTATAGTGTTCGTTCTACTCGGTTCAAAATCGATATCGGTACACGACGAAAATCTATGGCCCCGGTCGAGTGACGCTCGATATAGATGGCGGCACACGGCTTTACTAGCCTGATTCATGCCCCACGCCACAACGTACTTGTGGATCGAGTATGTTTACTATCATCGAAATGGGTGAAGAAGGGCGGTCACTGTGGCTCTGTCGCCCTCCTGATCCATCCGGCGACCGACGGGGTTGTACCCTGACGTCAACGTTTATTGAAGATTGTCCAAATAGTGGGCCATGGTACGAGATCTCCCTGCAAATCCAGATAGGACAGTGGACGTAGTTGTGGTCGGATCGGGAACGGGGCTCGTGGCGGCACTGGCCGCTCAAAAACAGGGTGCTGAGACCCTAGTCGTTGAAAAAGGGGAGCGGATTGGCGGTGCAACCGCGGTGTCGAACGCAGGGATTTGGATTCCGAACGCGACACAGATCGTCGAACAGAATGGGCCAGCCGACATTGAGACTCTCAAAGCCTACATTAACCGAGTCAGTGGTGGCCGGGCCAGTGAGGAGCTCATCGAGGCCTTTCTCGAGCGAAGTCCAAACGCTGCCGAATTCGTCGAACGCGAATCTCCATTGGAGTTCGAATCACGACCACTGCCCGATTATCACCCAGAATGGCCCGGCGGCTCCGCTGACGGACACACGATCGCACCGAAAATGTACGATGGAAACCGGCTCGGTGACCGTCTCGACGATGTCCGCCACAATCCCCACACGCCATTTCCCGCCTCCAGCCAAGATCTGGCTGAAGTCGGCGGATTCGAATACCTTCCAATCGAGATTTCCGAAGCGGAACAACAGCGCCGCCGGGATGCGAACCTCCTCTCGGGTGGACGCGCACTGATTGGTGGCTTATACGAAGCGTGTCTCGATGCTGGCGTCGAATTCCGTCTCGGAACCCCGGCAACCGAACTGCTGCGACGAGGCCAGAACGGACCGATCGAGGGGATCGTTCTCGATGATGGAAGTCGAGAAATTACTATTGTTAGTGAGGCCGTGATCCTGGCTGCCGGCGGAATCGATTGGGATCAAGATCTCTGTGACAACTTCCTCCGAGGACCAATGACTGCGCCGGCTGGCCCCCCTGAAGTTGAGGGTGATGCGATTCGGATGGGCATGGATGTCGGTGCCGACCTCGGAAATATGAATGAGGCATGGTGGTACCCGACTGCACATATCGGACAAGAATGGCCGGATGGGTCACCGGTGTACCGAATGGTTTGGAACGAGCGAGCGCTCCCGGGGGCAATAATGGTCAACAGCCATGGAAATCGGTTCGCAAACGAGTCGGGGAACTACCACGACCTCGGAAAGGCGTTGCATCACTTCGATCCCCGGACGTACGAGTACCGAAACCTTCCGTGTTACAACCTCTTTGACGACGGGTTCCGAAGCAAGTACGGACTCTTCCTGTCCCTGACCCCGGAAGATCCGGACCCAGAGTGGCTGACAGTTGCCGATACAATCGAATCCCTCGCCACCGCAATCGGCGTGCCACCCGAATCACTCGTCCAAACGGTCGATAGATTCAATCGGCACGCCAGAGAGGGTGAAGATCCTGATTTCGGACGGGGCGAAAGTGCGCACGACCGTCATCTCGGAGATCCGGATGCTGCTCATCCAAATCTCGCACCGTTGGATGAACCCCCGTTTTATGCGTTCGAGGTCGAATCAGGATCGCTCGGTACCAAGGGCGGACTGGTCACGTCTCCGGCTGCAGCGGTCCTTGACACGCGAGCAAACCCAATCCCCGGGCTATACGCGTCGTCGAACTCGACTGCACACGTGATGGGCATCGGTTACGCCGGGCCTGGAGCGACGTTAGGCCCGAACATCACGTTTGCTTACATCGCGGGTCAGGAAGCAGCCGCGACGAGTTAGAGGTCAAACAGATCCCGCGCTGTCGCAGCATTCACCAAGTCGGGGTCGGCGTCGGAGGGCAGGGCCGCCTCTACTGACTGGATGGTTTCGGTCGCATTTTCGATACCGAACGGGTAGTCTGTCCCGAAGACGAACTGTTCGACGCCTGCCGTCTCGAACGCTGCCCGGATCGCCGGTGGATGGAACGAGATGACGTCGTAATAAAACTCTTCGAGATAGGCTGGTATCGGTTGCTCTGGGGGAGACCCGTCGCCAATGAACTCATCACGGCCGCGTTCGAGGCGTCCGGTCAAATACGGGAGCGTGCCTCCAAGGTGGCCGACGACAAGGTCGAAATCATGTCGGTCGAAGAACCCATCGAAGATCAACCGACAGAGTTCGATCGTCGTTTCGGATGGGAAAATTGCCATCGGCGTCGTGTACCACTCCTCTTCCTCGAGTTGCTGGCTGAGGGCGTTCGGCCGGGGATGCATAAACGCCGTGAGTTCGAGCTCGTCCAATCGGTCGAAGATTGGTTCGAGAGAGTCGTGAGAGAGTTTTCGCCCTCGGACCGACGTCGGTATCGCGACTCCAGCCAGATCTAAATCGGACGCGATTCTGTCCAACTCCTCGACAGCTATCTCGGGCTGGCGGAGTGGGAGAGACCCGAGCGCAGCAATGCGGTCGGAATGTTCCGCTTGCAGGGTTCCAAAACCGGTATTGATCGCTTTGACCAGATCGGTAGATTCGGCCGGTGTGAACGGACCCTCGTTTGGGTTCGGCGTCGAGACAGAGACGATCGTCTTTTCGACGTTGTGCTCGTCCATCCATTCAACTCTGGCCGCCGGATCAACGAATCCCGGGTTGAGTGGGACCGTATCAAGCTGATGGATGATTCTCGGATTGTCGCCGCGTTCTACCACGCGAACACGTTTCCCGATATCATCGAGGGTGTCGCGGTATGCTTCCGGTAAAAAGTGTGTATGAACGTCGATGCGTGCCATTCAGTTCGAGTCTGGATCCGGGCCGGCATGTATGTTACCACACAGGCACGAGAGTGGGGGTGGCCACCCAGTAGAAACATTTTTCCGGGTTAGCCCAATCCCTATTGCTGTATTCAACCGGAGGTTCGTCGGCCGAGTTAGGTCCGATAACCGGTTCGTGTCAGTAGATCACTCGGAACGCGAACATCTCCAATCCACGCAAGTCATGTCAACGCCACAAACCGAAGAAGCCACCGGGGTCACCGAGACGACGGAGGAGGCTGCACCGAGCGACGAGCAGTTACCACGCGTCGAAGACGAAGAAATCCTCACGGGTCGCGCAACCTATATTCACGACATCAACCCAGAAGAGGCCCTCACGATGGTTCTCGTGCGGTCTCGTCATCCCCACGCAGAAGTCATCGATATCGACACCGAGGCCGCGAACGACCACGACGCATGCGTGCAGGTGCTTACAGCCGACGATCTCCGCGAGGAACTGAACCCGATGACGTGTGCGATCGAGGAAATCGGTGAGTTTCCCCTCGCAGACGACAAGACGCGATTTGCGGGTGAGCCGATCGCGGTAGTGCTGGTCGATGGAAACAGGTACGTTGCCGAGGACGTCGCAGACCTCGTTCGTGTCGAGTACGAAACGCTGGAGCCTGTTGCCACGCCGGCGGATGCCTTGGCCGATGAGTCGGTCTTACACGAGGAGTTCGGTTCGAACATCGCGGCCACATTCGACAGGGATTTCGGGTCTCCGGAGCGGGCCTTCCAGACGGCCGACCACGTCGTCGAGGAGTCGTTCTCTTGGGGACGAATTTCGGGTGTCCCCCTGGAAACTGCCGGGGTGGTGGCCAGGTACGATGCCGACGAGGACGCGTTCAGGATCGAGTCAAACACGCAATTGCACACGTTGATCAACGACTCGGTTGCCCAAACACTGGGCTATCCCGAGGAAAAGGTGGATCTGCACGTCCCGGCGAGCGTCGGAGGCAGTTTCGGGACGAAGATCAGTGCCGTCAATCGATACTGTTGTCTCACGGCCGTCGCCAGTAAGGTGACTGAACGGCCGGTCCGGTACGTCGAAGATCGCTTCGAAAATCTCCAGGGTGGCGATGCCCATTCCTCGGATCGGGAGTACGAGGTGAAACTGGCCCTCGACGAGGATGGCCAGTTCCGAGGCCTCGACGTCTCCTTCGTGGACGATCTCGGCGCATTTCCCCGGTATGCCATCAATCAAGCCGCCAAACCGCTCTCGATGGTGTCGGGAACCTACGATATCCAACATATTCGGTATCACTTCGACGCCGTCGTGACCAACAAGACCTCACAAGCACCGTACCGTGGATTCGGCGTTCCCCCGCACAACTTCGTTCTGGAAGCAATCGTCGACAAGGCTGCGCGCGTCTTGGACATGTCTCCCACCTCACTCCGCCGGAAGAATCTCCTCACCCCCGATCAACTCCCATATAAGCTGCCGACCAAGAACGTGTACGACTCTGGTGACTATCCCGCAGCACTCGACTCCGTCCAAAAACGCCTCGAATCCGAGCGCGACGACGGCGGTCTCCTGGACCCCAAAATAGTGGCTGAACGCAGAGAAGCGGGATATTTCCGGGGAGCGGCAACGACCGTCATGGTCGAACCGGGAGTCACCCAATCCGACTGGCGAGATCTCTGGCAATTCGATTCGTCCGAACTCGCCGAACGGACGATGGCCGACATCTCAGACATCCCCGAACACCTCCGTGTTGCGATCGGGTCCGAGGGGACCATCACGGCCTACCTCGCCACGGACTCGGCCGGCCAGGGCCACCGAACTATCATTACGCAAATCCTGTCGACCGAACTCGATGTCGACCCGGGCGATATCGAAGTAGGGTATCTCGGGAGTTCGGAATCTCCAACGGATTATGGAAGTGCAGCCTCGCGAATGGCCGTGATGGTCTCAGGTGCTGCTCGCGGGATAACGGATCGGTTGATCGACAACCTGGAAACGATCGCTGCGCAGGAATGGGACGTCGAACCCCAGGCCGTGGAGTACGAAGCTGGTGAAGTGGTTAATCCGGAGACCGGTTCGAGACTGGACCTGCCTGAACTCGTCGCTGCTGATCCCGGATCGCTCACCGAAATCCAGTACGACTATCCCCACCCGACACTCGATCGGGAAGAATACGAGGACGCGTTCATCCAGAAGTTACCATCGTACGCGACAACCGCATTCGCTGCCAACGCCCCCATCGTCGAGGTCGATGTCGAAACCGGAGAAATCGAGGTATTGAAGTTTTACTCCGAACGTGACTGTGGCCGACGGCTAAACGAGACGATCGTTACCGGCCAGGAAATGGGTGGCGTGGCTCAGGGTGTGGGTGCGGCACTGTTCGAGGAATTCCCGTACGACGCAGACACCGGCCAACCCCAGGCGATTACGATGTTCGACTACACGCCCCCATCCATCGACGTGGTTCCTGAGATGGAATTCGAGCACACAGAAACGTTGTCACCGTTTACGGAAAACGGGGCGAAGGGAGTCGGTGAATCCGGCATCACCGACGCGCCGGCGTCGATCGCCTGCTCGGTCAACGCCGCGCTCGAACCGTTCGGCGTCGTGATCGACGCCATCCCGATGACCCCACAGGTGATCAGACGAACGTTGCAGGATGTAGAAGCGTAGATAGTTCATATTATTTACTATATTTAAGTCTATCTTTTGAGAGTTTATCCAGGAGATACGCGATTGATTTTACTGATATCCTAGAATAAAACATCTGGGGAATATCCTCATTCACACTCTAAAGACAAATAATGTATTATTTTGTTCGATATGTAGACAGGGCTACGAATTAAATATAATATTCCATAACATATTTATTATGTATACCTGACTATAATTTAGTCCCAACAGCTTTCGTCTCCAAGCAGTCCCAACCACCTTTGGCGCTCCCGTTGTCTGAATGTGTATGAGCCAGACAGCAATCATCGCCGGGGTCGGACCTGGACTCGGAGAGGCGTTGGCACGGCGCTTTGCTCGGGAGAAGTGTGCAGTCGGACTGTTTGCCCGATCCGATGGCTATCTTTCGGAACTCGCAGCAGAGATTGGCGAACAAGCACTGGCTGTCCCCACAGATGTTACCGATCCTGCTGCCGTCCGGACCGGCGTCGAGGAAGTCAGGGACGCATTCGGGCCGATTGACGTGTTGATCCACAATGCCAGTGGTGGCGGGTGGTCGGGGCTGGCCGAAACCGAACCCGAGGCGTTCGAGCGCGCCTGGCGGGTCGGGCCGTTTGGCGGCCTACTGTGTACGCAAGCCGTCCTTCCCGACATGCAACAATCAGGCGGGACCATCATCTTAACCGGGGCAACGTCGGCCGTTCGCGGTCGTGGTGGCGCCCTCGGATTCAGCATGGCGAAGTTCGGGGTACGAGGCATGGCCGAATCTTTGGCCCGTGAACTCGGGCCTGATGGAATCCATGTGGCACACGTCGTTATCGATGGCCAGATCGCGACTGACCCGAACGGCTCGGCGGGCCAGCCGTCGAAGCTCGATCCTGACGCAATCGCTGATGCGTACTGGCACCTCGTCCAACAGGACCAATCCGCCTGGACCCTCGAACTAGATCTCAGACCGCAACTCGAGACGTTTTGAGGAGAGCCTGGACTGGGCGAGATGAACGTATCTAGCGTTGGACCGGGCACAGGCCGTCAATTAAAGACATAAGGTGATCGGTCGGTTCGGAGGAGACACCGTCCGGCACGTGACGAGACACACAATGAACGACTTCAGCGCGGTTGATACCGACGATAGACCTACTCAGTCCTCAGCAACCGGATT
>CAZKGF010000003.1:27635-32223 GCA_964552115.1 uncultured Halobacteriales archaeon | reverse complement strand
TCGCACCGGTGTTCAGATAGGCACACTCGGACAGTGCCGGAATGTCAGCGCGCAGCGCCTCAGGATCCATGGGCTTCGGTAGGCTGTCGAGGGTTTGTATCCCCTGTTCTTCCACCGGTCTCAGACGACCATACTGCCAACTATCCATCCGGAGTTACAACGGTGATCGTCCGGTCCCAATGGGTAGATGAAACCAACTTTGGCACTGGCCATCGGGAAAGCACCGTCGTCTCTGCACGAATGGGTTACCCGTACTCAACGAAGGACATTATCCAGTCCCGACGAGGGACCGAACGTCCCGACTGAGACGACTGTAACGCTGTATTTCCCGAGAGATAAGCCCAGCAAAAATGTACCAACTAGGTTGGCGGTCGGTGTGCCCTTTGGAACCCCCTCATGGACACCGAGGCCAGATATCATCCCGGTGAATCCACCCAAGGCGATCACGGAAGCAGGGCAAGCCTCCTATATCAGCCTCCGCTCGGGAAGTTCCCCTGTTATTTTGATGACTGGCTAGCCCGAGGGCTGGCACCACGATGTGGTGTGTGGCGCTCGCGGATACGGACAGTGTGGATCGTCTCGGTCCTGTCGTCCACGACGAGTACCTCGCCCGGATCGTGAGGGAGGCGCCGGGAAAGATCCCCAGAAAGGTAGCTCGGTTGTATCGATTCGAGGGCTGCGAGATCTCGTTTGTTAGTCAACCGGTGGGCCACGATAAGATCGGCTTGTGACCTTACCGTGTCCGTCAGCGCGCTGGGACGTTGTGTGGCTACAGTCAGAGAGACTCCTGGCTGGCGCCCCCGTGTGGCCAACCGTTCCAATGACTCGCGGGCAATCCCGTCCAGTACGACGTGTGCTTCGTCGACAAGCAACCACGGGAGCGGCAAATTCTCGTCGGCACTTGCTCGCTCGAAGGCTCCCGTGGCCAGTCCGGCCACCACCGCATTCGTCGGTGCCGAGCCGAGTCCAGACAGGTTGACCAGCGCGCCAGCTTCGGATGGCTCTTCGTCCTCACCGCCGAATACGTCCCACCGATCAGCAATCGAGAGATGATTCCTGGCCGTGCGTTCGGGCGCATTCCCGGTTCCCACGTCATCAAGGACCGAGCGCATCCCACCAATTGTCTCTGCCCGTTCGGCAGCCTGCCAGAGCATTGCCCCTGCCGCAGTCTCCCCAGATAATCCCACCATCTGGCACCATAGGTCCGGTCGGATTTCCGCAGCGGAGAGCGAGGGATCCCGAGCGGGAATGCCAGCTGGCTCGTTTGTGAGGCCTCGCAAGACGCCCATCGGATCGGCGACAATCGGGGTCACGCCGGGACTGTCCGAGAGAGCCTCTGCGATGACACCGAGTGTATACGATTTGCCATACCCTCGTTTTCCCACCACGAGAGTTACGTGCGGTCTGTCGAGGTCGAGTCCGACTGCTCCAGCCGTACTTCCGTCTCTGGCGAGGTACTGGCCGAGGTGACCCGTTGGACGAGTCCTGTCTGCGCTACCGGATCGACCAAGAACGCGCATAGCGACTCTGTAGCGTGTTCGGGGAAAAAATGGGCTCCGAGGCCTTATGGCCCAAGCCGGAACCACACCGGTTCGTGCACGATCGATCTTTCAGAACTGACACTCGGGCGATCGAAGGGCTGCCAATCCGGCTGGTGATCGCTCTCGTCGTCGGTATCGCCAGTCTCTCAGTCATGATGGGAATGATTGACGGTCTCGGTGGCCTCGGTGTCAGCGAGGTCGACGTCCGACCAACACCTGACGTCACGGAACCAGGCGGTCAAACGATCGAGGTCGCCGTCATCGGCCCTGAAGATGAACCCGTGGCGAACGCGACCGTCATCGCGACTGGTGGAACAGCACGGATGGGTGGTCCAATCACCGACGAAACCGATCGGAACGGGACTGTAGACCTGTCATTGGCCCCTACACTCGGTCCGAACCAGGATCGGGGGACGATTACACTGGATGTCAAACCGCCCGCTGGGCAGTATGTGGACAGACGGGAGAACTCGGCGGTGTTGGTCGTCCGAGGCTAACCTACCGGCCATCCCAGTCGATCCAATCCAGTTCCCAACCCCGGCGGCGTTTGGCCGCTCGAGCCGCGAATTCCCGTTCCTCGCGACGCGTCCGGTTTCGTTCAACCGTGTCGACTTGTTCCCCCTCGACCAACATCGGATTGAACGCACAGCCGCCGGAGCGGGTCACCGATCCGTTCGCATCGACCGTGGCGATGTTTTGGTCGTGCGCCCCCAACGGCATCACGAGCCGGCCATCTGGAGTGAGTTGATCGACCAAGGCCTCCGGAGGGCGGACGGCTGCTGCTTCGAGAAGGATTCGGTCGTATGGTGCGTACTCTGGAAATCCCCCCGCGCCGTCACGGCGATCGACCAAGACACCGCCGTAACCGGCACGGCCCAGATTCTCTCGGGCCTCGTACACCAACCGTCGGGTAATATCGATCGCCTGAACCTGGGACTCACCGGTAATTTCGGCGAGAACGGCAGCGGTGTATCCTATCCCCGCACCGACGACGAGGACGTCGTGCTCTGGGTCGGGCGACAAAGCCTCCAGGAGCCGGCCCACTGTGCTCGGTGCGAGGGCGCGAGTCCCGAACACCTGGAAGGCACGATCTGCATAGGCACCTTCCTCGTCATCGAGGAAGGCATGTCGGGGAACAGTCCGCATGGCAATCGAAACGGTCTCGGACGACACACAGCCCTTGCTCTCGTGCTCGAGACTGTCGACCATGTCGTCCCGGAGGACCGCCAACTCCATGCGGGGGAACTCGTGGTGGATGGTAAAGAAGGTCGCGCTCGGCGGTCACTTCAACGGCACAAACCGCACGCCTCCGTGATCTTCACGGTCGAAACTGCCGTCCGGTCGTCTGTCCAACCGGACGAGTCGTTGCCGATCCCTGCCAACTGGCGCAACGACGATCCCGCCAGTGCGAACCTGGTCACAGACGGGGTCTGGGATCGAGGCGGGTGCACAGGTCAGATAGGCTCGATCGTACGGAGCATTCGCCGGCCATCCTTCCTTCCCGTCACCGACTCGAACGCCCACAGCAGCATAGCCGGCAGCAGCCAGGTTCTCCCGAGCCGTCTCAGCCAGTGAATCGTGGTATTCGACCGAATAGACCGAGTCGGCACCAACGACCTCCGCTGTGACGGCAGCGTGGTATCCACAGCCCGTCCCGATTTCGAGGACGGAGTGGCCGGGCTCGAGGGACAACAGATCCGTCATGATCGCGACCATGTGAGGGGCGCTGATCGTTTGTCCCGACCCGATGGGAAGGGGGCGGTCTGCGTAGGCACTATCTCGTCGGTCCGGAGGGACAAATTCGTGGCGAGGAATGGCCTTCATAGCCTGCACAGTCCGCTCGTCCAACGTTTCCCTGTCTTGGAGGCGTTCGACGAGGGAAGCTCGTTCCTGTTCGAATGACGTCATTTTACCACGGAGACCAGGCAGTGGTGGTCTCGTCGCGGGCATACAGGCGGTTGACGTCTTTCGCGGGTGCTGAGTCACCAGCATGGTCGAGTTTGTCAAAATCGTATCCAGTCGCATCATCCCGCAGGTGGATGCCTTCAACGGTGAACGATTCACCGCTCAGTTCGTCAGTCTCGCCGACCACAAACTCGTAATCGCCGGGGACCTGCAAGACGATGCTCCGTGTTTCGTCGTGGGCGCCGCCCTTCGGATGAATTGTGGCGTCGACAGCTACGTTTCCCACGGCACGCGTCCAGACGGTTTCGACGTCCGCTGCTGGACACTGTTGGGCTCGGCCATCGGCGAGTTCCAGACTCGTAATCCGAACTGTCATGAGAGCCTCGTCGGTTTCCAACAGAAATTCTTCACCAACGGCGATCGATTCGTCTGCTGGGGCTTCCGCAGTCGCCGAAAACGACTCTCCTCGTTGGGAGACGATGACCGACAGATCGACCGTATCAGGCGTGTCGATAGTCGTTTTGTGGACGTGACTGCAGTCGGTACACCGGACAGTCGCCTGCCCGCCACGGTGGATCACCTCGTGCACTGTCTCGAGATCTGGCGAGCAGGCCGGACAGGCGAGTGGAATACGCGCGTCCGGCGTCGTATCGGGCATAGCAAACCTAGGGGCTGCAAACCCTAAATGTACGTCGCCCGAACACGCAGCGACCGATCGTCGACTCCCACCCGACGAACAAGACTCGGGAGGGTCACCCATCCCCGGGCAAATCGAGCTCTGTTCCGTCCACGTACACGGTCGGCTCCGTGATGATACCGTCAAGGTGCAACGGAGCCTCGACGTCGCCACCGATCCCGTGATCGTCGCCAATGGCCAGGTGGACCGTCCCAGCCGCCTTTTCATCCAGTAACACCGATCCGATGAGGGACGTCACGGCAAGATTCGTTCCGATCCCGATCTCTGCCAGATTGTAGGCGTCCTGGCCGACCGAGTCGGCGGCCGCTTCGACTTGCTCGCGAATTGCTGGATCGGAAATGTCAGTGACGTATCCGTCGGTAACCTCGAAGCGCAGTTCCTGATCCGGCGCGAGTTTCCCGTGGGGCATCATCGTCCCGTCGACGATGTACGTGCCATCCGCGGT
>CAZKGF010000003.1:0-27535 GCA_964552115.1 uncultured Halobacteriales archaeon | reverse complement strand
AGTGTCGCCACGCGGGCACCGGCCTCGTTTGCCTCCGTTCGCGCTTTGGTGTGGGTCAGGCTCTTGGTCGTCGGAGCCAGGACGACGTCTGCAGCGGCCATCGCCGCGGCGACGGGCGCTGGCGGCTCTGCCCCGTGCTGTGAGCCTGGTGGGTACTGACACAGCGTTGTGTCCCTTGAAATATCGCTTGCAACCTCGTAGAGTGCGGTTCCGATCTGTAGTCGTTCGTCGTCAGTCACGATCACACAGTGTTCATCCGCCTGGAGGGCCAGACACTGTTCGACAGCGGTCTCGGCGGGGGCACGAAGTGAATCGTCGACGTCCATGGAACCAGGTCGGTGGGACGAGGATTAGGCCTTTGGCTCGCTCAGCTACAAGAGTCACGCGTCGAGCAAATCGTGAAAGGTAACCTCGTTACGTTCGAGGTCGACGATCACCCCAGCAGCGCCAGGTCCAGCGTCGTCGATTGCGACCCCACAAGGGTTGATCTGGACGGTCCCGTTCCGCTCCTCGTGAATCCCCTCGGAGTAAGCTACCCACCGCTAAAGCAGTGGGTTTCCGCGCAGCTCAGCGTATGAAATCTCCACAATGGATTACGGCGTCCACAGACTCACGTTCGAAGAGGTCGACCGCTGCGTGGATCGCGACCATGCGGTCGTGTGTATCTGATACAACACCCAATCGCATGTGGGGACATTTTGGGTGCATCAGCTTGTAGTTGAGGCCTCCAAAATATCCTCGACCGAGCCGTTTGTTCCGGTCTTCTCTCCACAGCGTGGTTAGGTCAGCAACAGTCCTACCGAGCCACCGTCGTCTGACGCCGTATCCAGTATCACCCGTCACCTGGGTCGGGACCAGTGGCGCCACCGAAGCGAGTCCCACAGCGGAGTGCATGCTTCGTATGGGGTCCGGCCTGGGGACGGTATGAAAACCGATAAGCGCTGTCCGACCGAATCCTCCCTCAATGATTCAGGTTGGCATCAACGGCTACGGGACCATCGGCAAACGCGTTGCCGATGCGGTCCGGGCCCAGCCCGATATGGCGGTCGTCGGGGTTGCGAAGACACGTCCAAATTTCGAGGCGAGAAGCGCGATATCCAGGGGTTATGATTTGTACGCCGCGGTCAACGAACGTAAACCCCTGTTCGCCGAGGCAGGCATCGACATTAGCGGTGACGTCACCGAACTCGTTGCAGCCAGCGACGTCGTAGTCGATGCAACACCGAGCGGCATCGGTGCGCAAAATGCCGAAATGTACGCGGCGCAGGACACGCCGGCCCTCCTCCAAGGGGGAGAAGATGCCGAGGCCGTCGACGCTAGCTTCAATGCGCGAGCCAACTTCGGAGACGTCGCTGGTTCGGATCTACTCAGAGTGGTATCTTGTAACACGACCGGCCTCTCCCGGCTGATCGCACCGCTGCAGGAAACATACGGAATCGATCGCGTCCGCGCAACACTCGTCCGGCGAGGTGGCGATCCGGCCCAGAGTGGGCGGGGACCAATCAACGACATCCTCCCTGACCCAGTCACACTTCCGAGCCACCACGGACCAGACGTCAACACGATCTTCCCGGATCTAGCGATCGACACACTCGGTCTGAAAGTCCCGGCGACGCTGATGCACATGCACAGCATCAACGTTACCCTCTCGAATCCCCCGACCGACGCTTCGGAAATCCGATCGCTACTCGACGACGAACGGCGCCTGTTCTTGATTCCGGGTGGCCTGGGATTGGACGGCGCAGGCGCCCTCAAAGAATACGCCCAAGACGCCGGCCGACCGCGGGCAGACATCTGGGAAAACTGTGTGTGGAACGAATCAATAACCCTCGAAGGAGCCGACCTATACTGTTTCCAGGCGATCCATCAGGAGTCTGATGTGGTCCCCGAGAACGTCGATGCGGTCCGTGCCATTCTCGGCGAGACCGATCAGGAGACCAGTATGGCCCGGACGGATGAAGCGATCGGCCTCGAAGGAGCGTTCCGAGCTGGCCCGGCCGACGAAGCGATTGCAGCCGACGGTGGCGACTAGGCCGCAACGCCACTGGAACCGTTCTCTAGATCCACCAGAGAGGTCAGGCTTGGTGGTGGGGTTCAGTGTGTTCTTTCAACACTTCGATGGCCGGCAGGGGTTTGCCTGTCAGAGCGCGGATATAGGCACCACCAGCGATCGAGACATGTGAAAATTGATCCTCCCGCATGCCATACATCTCGATTGCTCGCGAGGTATCGCCACCACCCACAACCGAAAAGCAATCCGAGGCTGCGATTGCCTCCAAAACGCCAACAGTCCCGGTCGCGAATCGCTCGTCTTCGAAGACCCCGAGTGCACCTTTGACGAATACGGCAGCGGAACTGGCAGCGATATCGGCGTACCGTGCAGTGGTATCTGTCCCGACGTCGAGGTAATCGTGTTCTTTACCCTGTATGTCCGCAAACGTCACCTCCGCGCGCTCTCCCTCATCGTTTTCGTACGCCAGGTCTGTCGGATAGACCAACTCACTCGGATGGCTCTCGATGAGTTGCTGGATCTGTTCACGATTCCTGTTCCACTGTGGCTCGTATAGTTGGGTGCCTCCGACATCGTGACCCACGTCGTATCCCACGGCCCGGAGGAAGAGTTCGCCGGCAATGCCACCGAGGAGGAAGTTATCGACTTTGTCCTGGAGGGCGGTCATCACGTCGATAACGTCGGTGGCTTTCTTTCCTCCGGCAACCATCGTTACGTCGCCGTCGAACTCCCGATTCGCAATCGAGGAGTTCGCTTCGTATTCGGCCACCATCACACGACCAGCGTAGCTTCTCATTACGAGAGGAAAGCCGACCATCGACGCGTGTTTGCGGTGGGCTGTCGAATAGGCGTCACTGACGAAGGCGTCGAATTCGGGGGCAAGGGTCTGGACCAGATCGCTTTTGGCGTGTTGTTCGGGGTCGCGTTCCGGGAGTTCGTCCGGGGTCATTCTAACGTTTTCCAGCAGCACGACGTCACCGCCTTCGAGGCCTTGAATGGCGGCGAGTGCGTTCGGACCGTACGTGTCCGAGACGAATTGGACGGGTTGATCCACGTGTTCAGCGAGGATCTCTGCGTGTTGGGAGAGGGAGACGAAGGTATCCCGTCCAGGTCTGCCCTGGTGAGCGAGGAGTGCCACGCCGTGGTCGTCCGCGAGGAGGTCCCGGATCGTACGGGCGTGTCGGGAAAAGCGGCGGTTATCGTGGACGACGCCGTCCTCGACAGGAGAGTTCAGGTCGACCCGGACGAGCACACGTTGGCCACCGGCGAGATCGTCCAGGGTCCGGTATCCCATTGGGAGAGTCTGTGGCGACCAGCTATTTGTAACGCGCGGTCTGGGGACAGCACCGAAACCTTATCCAGTCTGGCAGCCCTTTTGTGGGTATGCACCGCGATGACCGGGACGATCCCTTCGATGACTTCTTCCGCGAGATCGAGCGGATGATGAACGATATGATGGGCGACCAGGGGGAGTTTCACCTGGAGACCTCGATTGGCGGATCTGAGTCGGCGATGGGGACCTCCGACCTCCACGTCGACGTGCAGGAGTCTGACGACCGTATTCGAGTGGTCGCCGACCTACCCGGCGTAGAAAAGGAAAATATCGACCTGACGTGTGACGGACAGACGCTCACGATCGACGCTGAAGGGCTCGAGCGAGAGTACCACGATCGGGTCCGACTCCCAGCCCGCGTCGACGAGCATTCGGCTGACGCGTCCTACAACAACGGCATTCTCGAAGTCGCTTTTGAGCGGACGGAAGACTCACGATCGATCGATTTGTAAGCTCCCGATCACCGGCCACCTCAGTCCAGGGGGCCAGAATTCGCGTCCTTCTCACCCTCGGCGGTCCGCCGAACCAGCGCAGCCAATTCGTCCCAGAATCCGGTTTCGTATTTCTTCGCGACGTCGATTGTTGGGCGGGCGTTAGTCTCCGAAACCACCGTTCGTTCGTCCGTCTCCAGTAAGTCGACGCCCACCAGGGGAATCGCCAATCGTCGGGCAGCTCGCTCCACGAGAGACCGTTGCCGGTTGTTCAGCGTGACACTGGTTGCGGTTGCACCGCGATGGACGTTGTGTTTCCACTGCCCCGATTCTCTCGCTGCAGGCGGGAGCGAGCGCTCAACCGCACCAACGTACTGGCCATCTAGGACCATCGCGCGATAGTCTGCCGCATCCGCGAAATATTCTTGAACGACGAACGACCGGTCACCAGTGGCTGGAAACTCGTGAATAAGATCGAGGTAATCACAGATCCCGAGAAAGGTGTCGAGGTCACCGGCCCGAGCCACGCCCGTTCCTCGCGTCGTCGAATTGGGTTTGATCACCACCGGTGGGTCAAACCGGTTGTAGACATCGACGAGTTCGTCTTCCGAAACCGGATTTGACACCAAGACCGTCGTCGGTGTGGGGACCCCAGCCCGGTCGAGACGCGCGATTGCCTCGGCTTTGTTACGCGACCGAAGCAGCGCCTCCCGGCCGTTTACCCATGGCACTTCGACCAGTGCGTCGATGACACCGCCTTCCATGAGGCGGGGCGGAAACACGAAGCCGACATCGATCTCTGCCGGTGGCTCGTCCAATGGAATCGGGCGCTCGCTCGCGTCGATTGCGACGGTTTGGATGTCGCGTTCGGCCAGCGGCGCCACCATTCGTTCGTGCGTTTCTGCCGCGGTGGCGACGCCGAGGCGAAGCATGCACTCACTGGTGGGTGGCCGCGGCAAAAATCACCCGATCGGGCGGATTATGCGATCAACAGTTCTTGGCCACGCTCGACGCGAATCCGACACGGTGGTGTGATCTTGTTGTACGCCCGGCGCATCGCTTCCTTGACTGCGTCGGCCTGTTCGGGTTCACAGTAGGCAGTGAATAGCCGCTCACCCGACTGAATTCGCGCTGCCGTCCCGACAATCTTACCGAAGGACTGGCGCATGCCATCGGAAACACGGTCCGCACCGGCCCCCGTCGCTTGCTTGTTCTCCCGGATAACCTGATGGGGGAACTTTCGAAGCACCATCCTGTAGTTGCCTTCGCCGAGTTCTTTGATGAGGTGTCGATTGGCCGAGAGGCGCGACGCCTCGAGCGAACCGTGGCGAAGTTGGACGCTTTCTTCGACGACGAGCGAGATCTGAATGGGATAATCGTCCGCATCCCGGTCGCGATTACCCATTTGATGTTGGGCGATCTTCGAGCCCGGGATACCGGTGATATATTCCCGCCGGGTATACGAGGGCTTGTCGATGTCCCGGTACATCGAAGCTGGTTTCTCGGACATAAGTGGTCTTGGGCAAAGGGAGGCAAAGCGCGTGGATAAAGCCTTCGAACCGGCGTGAAACCGGGCATACTGTTGATTCCCGGCCGCGGGTCATAAGGGGATCCGGGACCCAAATAGAGGTATGAACATGCTTGTCGACGGAGAGTGGCAAACGGATGTAACCCCGGCGACCAACGAAGACGGTGAATTCGAGCGCCAGGAGACCACATTTAGAGACCGAATCCGGCCCGATACGGACGCTCGGTTTCCGCCGGAGGCAGGCCGCTATCACCTCTACGTCTCCTACGCCTGTCCGTGGGCCCACCGGACGCTTCTCGTCCGGGCCCTCAAGGGTCTGGAAGACGCCATCAGCGTTGATGTCGTAGACCCCTACCGCGACACGGATGGGTGGCAGTTTACGCCAGATCGGGAGGGTTGTACATCTGACTCGATCATGGAGGCGGACTATCTCAGAGAAATATACACGGCGGCTGACCCATCGTTTACGGGGCGTGTCACCGTACCCGTCCTCTGGGATCGCGAGCGAGAAACGATCGTCAATAACGAATCTGCAGAGATTCTTCGAATGCTCGACGTCGCCATGGACGACGTTGCGACCAGAGATGTCGACCTGTATCCCGATGGAATGCAAGACACGGTCGATCGGCTCATCGAAGCCATCTATGAACCGATCAATAATGGCGTCTACCGGGCTGGCTTTGCCGACAGTCAGTCCGCGTACGATGACGCCGTCGAGACGTTGTTCGAGGCACTCGATCGATACAACGAGCGACTGGGTTCACAGCGGTACCTAGCCGGTGATCGACTGACGGAGGCCGACATCTGCATGTTTACGACGCTAATCCGATTCGACCACGTCTATCACACGCACTTCAAGTGCAACGTGAAGGCAATCCACGAATACGAGCACCTATGGCCATATCTCCGAGATCTGTATCAAACGCCAGGTGTGGCCGAGACGGTCCGAATGGACCATATTACCGAACACTACTACACAACCCATCCTGGGGTGAATCCGAAGGGAATCATTGCGGCTGGCCCGAACTTGAACTTCCAGAAGCCCCACGATCGTAACCGGTTCCCTGGCGGGCCACCGAAGGCACTCGTCTCTCCAGTCTAAGCGCTGGCGCTATCGCTCTAGGGCTGGATATCACGTCGAGAACTAGGAATCCTACAGCCGGGTGAGGTTCGTCGCTCGTGGGCCTTTGTCCGCCTGCTCGATGTCGAACTCGACCTCCTGACCCTCTTCGAGATCGGGTCCGCCGATGTCCTCCATGTGGAAGAACACGTCCTCGTCAGCCTCGTCCGTATCGATGAATCCGTAGCCTCCGGTATCGTTGAAGAAGTCAACCGTTCCAGTTGCCATCTCGCGGAGAGTTGCGGCATAGACAATTAATCCTTGCGAAACATAGCTCCCCGGCCCAACGGCTTTCCCGACAGGTCCGGAACACGTCAATGTGACACCAGACCTCTCCTCCAGTGGTACGTTCAAAATCGGCGGCGAACGAACGGTGACACGCCTCGGATTCGGGGCGATGCGGATGACAGGACCGGACATCATCGGTCCACCTGCCGACGAGTCCACCGCCATCGCCGTGGCAAAGCGGGCCCTCAAGGCCGGCGTCGATTTGGTCGACACGGCCGACTCCTACGGCCCCGGCACGAGCGAGCGGTTGCTCCGAACCGCAGGCGTCCCGGATCGAGCTCTCGTAGCCACCAAGGCTGGATTGTTACGCAATCGAGACGGGGACTGGCGGCCCCATGGAGATCCCGACTACATCAAGAACCAGGCACTATGTAGCGTGGACCGGTTGGGCATCGACTCGATCGATCTGTATCAGTTCCACCGGCCGGACCCCGACACGCCGTTCGAAGACAGCGTGAAGGCATTTGCCGAATTGAAAGATGCGGATGAGGTCGATCACGTGGGATTGAGCAACGTTTCCGTCGAACAACTCGAGACCGCACGTGAGCTCGTCGATATCGCTACTGTTCAGAACCGGTACAATGTTGCCGACCGGGAGCACGAAGACGTCCTCGATGCGTGTGAGGACTACGACATTGGCTTCATACCCTACTTCCCGATCGGCGGTGGGAGCATCGACGAAAGGGGGTCCGACCTCAGAGCTATCGCAGCCGCCCACGACGCCACCTGGCGCCAAGTGGCCCTCGCGTGGCTCCTCCAACACTCGTCAGTGATTCTCCCGATTCCGGGGACGTCCAGGCTCGACCACCTCGAAGAGAATTTGGGCGCGGCTGAACTCGTCCTGACGCCCGATGAGATGGCCAGGCTCTCCTGAGAGTTGATACCCCGCGAGACGTTTGATCGCTCGTTCAAGAGTGGAGTGGGCCGACTCAGACGATTCCAAGCCGCTGGACGAACTGGACCTGTCGATAGAGTCGACACCCGACGCACAAACCCGTAATCGCAGCCAAGGCGGCCAATCCCGCGATTGCTCCTGCAATGACGTAGCCAGGGGATGTGAATCCAACAATCAAACACACACTAGCGAGACTCGTCCCGACGGCACCCAGCAAGCGGGCGAACCGGTGTGGCGCAGCCGGTTCGGGTTCGACACCACGTCCGAGTGCGGGGCGCACGACGGTTCGCCACAGGAGGGCGTAGAAGTCGAGGCGCCATCCCGAGACGACCGCCAACAGAAGGACGAGCGTGACGGCGTAGACCAATACTTCTAGATCGAAGACGATCCCGAGCCCCAATCCCAGGGCAGTCAGACCCTGGCCGAACCGAGGCGCTCGTGGATCGACGACCGGGGTTTCAGTGGTCGTCTCAGCCGCCGTATCTGGTTCGGCGGGGGCGTCCGGGGAAACTGCCATCGGAGTATGTACGCGGTCCTGACGGGAATGGGCTCTTATCGGGGCAATTGGAGTGGGCAGTCTATGACGGGTCAAACGGAATCATACTGTCCGAATAGTGCGTGTAAAGCACGTATTCCGTACAATCAGTCCGCTTCGAGACGTCACAAAAAAGTTGGTTCGCCTACAGCTCTCGGTGTCATCGGCTGCACCTGAGTATCGACAGCGACTGAGGAGGACACTCCAGTCTGGTCCCAACGCCCACAGCGAAATGAGCGATGGCCGCGACCCACAGCACACCAGTGGGCATTATGAAATGACTTCGTCGCCGATCAGCTCGATACATTCTCGAGCACGTTCGTGGGACAGTCCAGGCCACTGAACTCGCAGGATTAGATGGCTTGGATCCAGTTCAGCCTGATATCGCTCGATTTCTGCAGCCATTTCGGTTGGCGTTCCGATGATGAACCGATCCTGTGCAAGTTCGTCGAACGACCGGTGGAGATCACCTGCATCCTCCATGGCTTCGTCCTGGCCCCATTCGATATACTGTTGATATTTGGACTGTAAATGCTCGCGTGCCCGGTCGTGGGCTTCCGCTGCAGTTTCAGCGACGAAGGCCTCCCGGAGGAGCGGTACTCGGGTATCTCCCTCCTTAAGCTCGTCATATCGAGCTTTCTGCTCGACGATTTCATCGACCGTGGAGTGTGGATTGGTGTACCACCTGTCTCCGAGCCGGGCCGCTCGTTCGACTGCAGGCGTGGAATTGGCCGCGACCCAGATCTCCGGCTTCGATGCCGGACGGGGATTGATCGTCGCGTTTTCAACCGCGTAATAATCCCCATCGTACGTGACCTCCGACTCCGTCCACAGACGATTCATCAATTCGATTCCTTCGGCCACCCGTGGCCCACGCTGAGCCTTTGGAACACCGAATGCCTCGAATTCGACATCGCGATAGCCTGCCCCAACCCCCGCGACTACGTCGTCAGCAAAGGCACCTAGCGTCGTGATCTGTTCGGCGATTTCGATGGGGTGATGAAGTGGGAGCAAGATGACCCCCGTTCCAACAGTCATGGAGCCCGACTCGGCTGCCAGGCGGGAGAGAAGTGGAATCGTTTGGAGTTGGACGTAATCCGAGAGATAGTGTTGGCCCGTCGAAATCATATCGAACCCAACCGCCTCGGCCGTCCGCGTTTGGCTTTGCAACCCTTCGAACAGTTCTTCTCGAGATTGTTCGGCCGTCGCCTGGAAATTGAGGAACAATCCGAAATCCATGCCATAAGGTTCACACGGTACCGGATATCCCTTTCCACATCACAGCTGCGCCGGGAGTGATACGGCCCGTTTTCGATCCAGACTGTGGCTTACGCGAACGTTCTGAGCGGGGCCAGCTCGATCGCCGAGTCCGCCACTCGCTGGTGAATGGCTTCGAGTAGCTCGACGGCGTTTGGGCCGTCGCCATGAATACAAACACTTCTAGCGGGAACCTCGATCGTTTCCCCACTGCGGGCATCGATCTCGCCGTCCAGTGCGAGGCGTTCGAACCGGTCAGCCACCATGTCGGGATCTTTCGGCTCTTTTTCCTTCTCGACGATCAGACTTCGATCCGCCCGATAGTCGATGTCCACGTACCCCTCAAGGACGGCCCGGAGCTCGTCGAACTCCTGTGCCGTTTCGTATATACGTGGGCCAGCTGCCAGAAATACCAGGTCATCGTCGACGGACAGAATCGCTTCCATCACGGCCCGGGCGTGCTCGCGACTCTCGGACATTAGTTGGTACATAGCCCCGTGTGGCTTGACGTGCTGAAAGGGAACGCCCCGCTCGGCGGCAATGGCTCGGAGGGCGCCGAGTTGGTAGATGACGTCGTTTCGAACCTCTTCCGGCGTTGCGTCGAGCATTCTGCGGCCAAATCCGACCTTGTCGCCGAAGCCCGGATGGACTCCAACGCTCACGTCGTGCTGATCGGCGAGTGCGACCGTCTCCCGCATCACGTGGGGATCGCCGGCGTGATATCCGGCAGCGATGTTCGCTGACGTAATGTATGGCATTACAGCCTCGTCCTGCCCCATCGTCCAGTGCCCATAGCTCTCACCCATATCGCAGTTGAGGTCGATAGAGACCATGCGCTCGCGACGCCCGCGGTCCTAATGAGGGTGGCGCCCGACTTCGATCAGAGACCCTCGAAGTGGTCGTCAACGTACCGAGTCCCATGGTCGTTCTGAATGAACAGCGGGTCGTCCAGGACTGCGTGGTGAAACGGAATCGTCGTCGGAATACCGGATACTTCCGCGTCCCTGAGAGCACGTCGCCCTCTAGCGATAACCTCTGCACGATCCTCGCCGGTGACCACGAATTTACCGACGAGGGAATCGTAGTACGGGCTAACGTCGTCCCCCTCGTCGATCCCATCGTCGACGCGAACGCCGATTCCCCGTGGCGGTCGATACGTCTCGACGGTCCCGGGCATCGGTGCAAAGTCCGCGGCGGGGTCCTCTGCGTTGATTCGAAACTCCATTGCTGACCGGTCTAACGAAATTTCGGTCTGAGAGAACTCGATGGGTTCGCCCGCGGCGATTTTGAGCTGCCATTTCACGATGTCTTTGCCAGTCACTGCCTCGGTAATGGTGTGCTCTACCTGAATGCGGGCGTTCACCTCGATAAAGTAAAACGCTCCATCGTCGTAGAGAAACTCGACCGTGCCAGCATTCACGTACCCTGCCTCCGCGGCGCCGCGACAGGCCGCGTCGTACAGTTCGTTCCGTGTTTCGTCGTCGATAACCGGACAGGGTGTCTCTTCGATGAGTTTCTGTTGCCGTCGCTGGACACTACAGTCACGTTCACCCAGGTGGCGGACGTTGCCGTGGGTATCGGCGAGGATTTGAACTTCGACATGGCGGGGATTCTCGAGAAACCGTTCGACGTAGACTGCGGCGTTGTCGAAGAACGCCTCCCCTTCCTGGCGGGCTTCCTGGACCGTCTCCGCAACCTCCTCGGGACTGCGTGCGACTTTTAATCCGTGACCGCCGCCTCCCCCGTCGGCTTTGACGGCCACCGGATATCCGTGTTCGGCGCCGAACTCTCGCACGGCTTCTGGCCCATCGACGGGTGCGTCCGTCCCCGGCACGACCGGCACGTCTGCCTGTGCCATAATTCGTCGTGCGCGCGTCTTCTCCCCGAAGTCGGCCATCACCGAGCTAGGCGGACCGACCCAGACGAAATCCGCACTCTCCACCGCAGCGGCGAAGGATTCATTCTCCGCCAGAAGACCGTAGCCAGGATGAATCGCATCCACATCGGTTTCGCGCGCGGCGTCAAGCACCGCATCGACATCCAAGTAACTCTCTTGGACTTTCGCCGGCCCGATATGGACCGCTTCGTCGGCGTGGCGCACGTGTTTGGCCGCCGTGTCAGCTTCGCTGTGGACTGCCACGGCCTCGATACCGAGTTCGTGACAGGCTGCTATTACCCGAACTGCGATCTCGCCCCGATTCGCAACGAGTACCCGATCAAACATGCAGAACGTCCGGGGATTAGCGAAGACGTACTTGTAAGTACCGTCCTGTCCGGCGCGGGTGCGACGCGGTTAAGGGAGACCCCATACGAGACCGAGGCGGTGATCGATACGTGGCCGAGTCCGTCCCGTCGGTAGTCGTCCTCCGTGAAGGAACTGAGGGCCAGTCTATGGACGCATACGCGTCCGAACTCCAGGCCCGACTCCCAGAGGGGTCGGTTTCAGTTGCTCGTACACCCCAGCAGGAACGGCAACTGGTCGAGACGTCGTCCGTGGCCACCGGTCTGGATATCCCCCCGCACCTCGTTGATTCGCTGACTGAACTCGATCTATTTGCCTGTTCGTTCGTCGGGACCGACCATCTTCCTCTTGATCGTCTGGACGAAGCCGGTGTCATCGTGACTAACGCGTCGGGGGTGAATGCACCCGGTATGGCCGAACACGCCATCGGCTCTATCCTCACCTTCGCGCGTGGGCTCCACGAGGGGTGGCGCCGTGCCCAACGCGAGGAGTGGCGCCATTACAAGGTGGACGAGCTTGCGGACAGTACGGTCACGATCGTGGGACTCGGCGCTGTCGGTACTGCGGTCGCAGACCGGCTCGAAGGGTTCGACGTCGACACGATCGGTATTCGATACACACCCTCGAAGGGGGGGCCGACCGACGAAGTCGTCGGCTTCGATACCGATGCCGTCCACCACGCGCTCGCGCAAACGGACTATCTCGTCCTCGCCAGCCCGTTGACCGAGACGACACGCGGATTGATCGATTCGGAGGCACTGGCAACCCTCCCCCCGAGCGCCGTGCTCGTAAACGTCGCCAGGGGCCCGCTCGTCGACACAGATGCACTCGTTCACACCCTCCAGTATGGCGGGATCCGTGGTGCCGCGCTCGACGTTACCGATCCCGAGCCACTGCCCCCGGATCACCCGCTTTGGCGGTTCGAAAACGTGTTGGTGACACCCCACAACGGCGGTTCGACGCCGAAACTCTGGTCGCGCCTTTCCGAATTGGTCGCGAAGAACGTTCGACGATTGGAGACCGGTGGCGAGTTGGAAAACGTGGTCCTCGACCCTCGATAAAGCGACCGTCATCTATAGGTTCCACGGCGAGGGACACCGTCCATGGCTTCGAACGGTATCGGAGACCGTGACCTTCCGTCCCCACGGTATACGCACGGTGGAGACGACTACGTCTTCGTCGAGATTGCTGAGGCGATGAGTTTCCAGGCCAACGTTCGTGTCCAGGCAATCACGAAGGAGGTGAATCGGCGGGAACTTCCGGGAATTATCGAAGTAGCGCCTGCCAACGCTTCGTACCTGATACAGTTCGATCCGAGCGAGATCGAACCGGACCAGCTCATCTCCGAACTCAAGACCATCGACGAGGAGATCGATGTCGACGCCTATACGTGGGACGCACGGGTGATCGACGTTCCAATCCTGTACGACGATCCGTGGACTCGAGAGGTGTTGATGGAGTTCCGCGATCGTCATCAGGACCCCAGTGGGACCGACCTCGAATACGCCGCGGAACTCAACGGGTTCGACTCGGTCTCCGCGTTCGTCGACGCCCACTCTGGCGCACCCCACATGGTGACGATGATCGGTTTCGTGCCGGGCCTCCCGTGGTCCTATCAGATGGTTCCCCAAGACCGGCAGATCGAGGCACCAAAGTACCGCCAACCGCGGACTGACACACCGTCGCGGGCGATCGGGTTCGGCGGCGCGTTTACCACCATCTATCCCGCCAGAGGCGCCGGGGGATACCAACTATTCGGGCGAACGCCAATCGAAGTCCTCGATACAGAACAAACGATGCCAGGATTCGAAGAGTCGATCGTCCTCCCCGACCCGGGCGACGTGCTGAACTTCCGCCAGATCGACCGAGCGGAATACGACGCGATCCGCGAGGAGGTCGAAGCCGGTGAATACGAGTACACGATGAGTGAGATCGAATTCGTCCCCGAGCAGTTTTTCGACGATCCCGAGGGGTATAACGATCAAATTCGGAGGGCGGTCTCATGATCGAAGTCGAAGACGGTGGGTTCGCGACAACCGTCCAGGACACCGGACGGTTTGGCCACTACCACATCGGAATGCCGCCCGCAGGTGCCATGGATCAGTTCGCCCACCGGGTCGCCAATTGGCTGGTCGGGAACGATGCCGATGCTGCCACCCTGGAATTGGCATATACTGGCGGGACCTACACCGTGACCGAGGACACAGTTATCGCAGTAACGGGCGTCGATTCCTCGCCAACCGTGGACGGAGAGTCGATTCCGCTCTGGAAGGCGACGGCCGTCGACGCTGGCCAGACGATCGATTTCGGCTTTGCTACCAGTGGTGTCTACTCGTATCTCGCCGTGGCCGGAGGTATCGACATCGAACCTCGAATGAACAGCCGTTCGACGTACACGTACATCGGATATGGCGGGGTCGAAGGTCGCTCACTGGAATCTGGAGACCGGCTCCCGGTCGGTTCGGAAAGTGCAACGCCCGGGACAGCAGTCCCAGACGAATATATCCCGAGTTACGACGACCAGCGAATTCGGGTAGTCATGGGGTTGTGTGACTATCGGTTGACCGACGAGGGACGTGAGGACTTGCTCGATGCGGAGTGGACTGTCAGCGACGAGGCCGACCGCATCGGCTACCGATTCGAGGGGCCGAGCGTGGAACCGATGCTCGAGGAGCGTGAGCCTCCATTCGGTGCTGGAACGGACATCACCAACGTCGTCGACACCGGCTATCCGATCGGTTCGATTCAAATGGCTGGACAGCCGATCGTCCTCATGCGGGATGCTCCGACAGGTGGTGGCTATGCGACTGTCGGAACGGTGATCAGTCCGGATCGAGCCCGACTGGCACAAATCCAGACACATGGATCTGTGACGCTGTCAGCGGTCGACGTAGAAACGGCCCTCGACGTCCGGGCTGAGTACGAAGACAGACTCGAAGCCGTCCGGGCCGCACTGTAGCGACCCCCATCGGCACAAAGAAAACGTTTTGTGACGGCCACGTGGAGAACCGCCAGATACCATGCCTGTCGAAACTGTGCAAACGCCGGCCCCAGGCGTCTTCTATCGCCAACCGAATCCGGACGATCCGCCCTTCGTCGAAGAGGGCGATACGGTATCAGCAGGGGACGTGATCGCTCTGGTCGAGGTCATGAAGAATTTCCACGAAATCGAGGCCGGTGTCGACGGCACACTCGAGGCGTTTCTCGTCGATAACGAAGCCGAGATCGAGGCAGGCGAGCCGATCGCGGAGATCAGTACAGAGTAACTCAGTTATTCCACGGTGCCGCATCGGCGTCGAAATACCGTGCTTCGACGTCGATCGCGTCGAGACGATCGATTGCGTCTTGTGGCAATTCGGTCGACCTGGCCTGTAGGTTATCCTTCAAGTGTGCGCGGCTACTTGCCTTCGGGACCGTTGCCACATTGTCTTTACTCAACAGCCATGCGAGGACCATCCGAGCCGGGCTCATATCGAGGTCTGCGGCGACAGCTTGGACGGTTTCGTTATCGAACACCTCGCCGTGAGAAAACGGGGCGTAGGCCACCAGCCAGTGGTCGTCTTCTTGGGCAAACGAGAGGAGTTCGTCCTGCTGGAGGAGTGGGTGCATCTCTACCTGGTGTGCCAACAGCGGGATATCCAGATACTCGGTGGCTTCCTGGACCAAGTCAAGCGTGCAATTACAGACGCCCACGTGGTCTATCACGCCACGGTCGTGTAACTCCTCGAATGCGGCCAATGTCTCGTCGGGAGCATAATCACCGACCGGCCAGTGGACGTAGAGCAGATCGATCGTATCGAGACCGAGGCGTTCGCGGGATTCTTCGGTGGCCTGGATGGCTTCGTCGTACGTCCCGGCGGGCATGTTCCGGTGATTGATCTTCGTCGCGACGAGCACATCCTCCCGAGAGACAGCGGAGGTCGCGATTGCCTCCCCCACGGCGGCCTCGTTTTCGTACATCTGCGCCGTGTCGATGTGTCGGTACCCCACGTCAAGCGCAGTCCGTACGGTTTCTATTCCTTCATTCCCAGTCAGTTTCCACGTGCCCAGTCCGATTCGGGGCAGATCTGTCGGCATACGAACGAAGGTCTGACCGGGCCAACCAAAAACGGTCTGGTGACGGACGCTTACGGTGGTGTGTTCGTCCGGATGGCCGCAGTAACGACATCCATCGCCGTCTCGGCGAGTTCATGGGTGAGGACGAGTGGCGGAAGCAGTCGAAGGACGCTGTCGTACCGGCCGGCCTTCCAGACGAGAACGCCGTTTTCGAAGCAGGTCTGTTGTATGTCGTCGACCAAGTCGTCTGCTGGATCCCCGCCTGGGGTTTGAAACTCCGCGCCGACGAACAGACCCTTCCCTCGTACGTCGACGAGCGAGGATGCGTCGACCTCTCGCAATCGGTTCCGTAGATACTGGCCAATATCGCGCGTATGGGACAACAAGTCATGCGATTCGATGTACTCGATTGCCCGGCAACCGGCCCGCATGGCCGGGACGTGGCCGCGGAACGTCCCGACGTGTCCACCGGGATCCCACGTATCCAGTTCCTCGGCATAGATGGTCGCCGAGAGGGGGAGCCCGATACCGCCCAGTGCCTTCGCGGTCGTCACGACGTCCGGCGTGACGTCGAAATGCTCGCAGGCCCACCACTGGCCAGTCCGCCCCAGCCCGGACTGAATCTCGTCGAATACGAGCGGGATCGCATTCTCGTCGGCGATTGTACGAAGACCGGACAAAAACCCCTCAGGTGGGACGTGGACACCGCCCTCGCCTTGAATCGGTTCCACGAAAATTGCGGCCGGTTCGGCGAAGCCACCATACGGGTCTTCGATCGTCGCTCGGACTTCAGCCAGGCTATCGGCGACGGCGTCTGCATCGGTTTTTCCCGGCGGGAGCGGATGTGGATAGGGGGCATGAACGACGTCGGGGAGCAGCGGGCTATACGGGGCCTTGGCCTTTCGATTGCCGGTCAGACTGAGTGCTCCGGACGTGCCACCGTGATACGCGCCACGAAACGCGACGAGTCCGTTCCCGCCAGTGTTGTACTTGGTTAGTTTGATCGCCGCTTCGTTCGCATCGCTACCGGTCGGACCGCCGAACACGACCTTGCTATCACCAGCCAGCGACCCCGGTGCGATGTCGGTCATGGCATCGATCAATTCCAGCCGGGGTTCGGTTGGAAAGTCGATGCTGTGGACGAGTTTGTCGGATTGTTCGTGAACTGCCTCGAGGACGTACGGGTTCGAGTGACCGACGTTCAAGACCCCGATGCCCGCAAACATGTCGATATAGGTGTTCCCATCCACGTCCCTGACCGTGGCGCCTTTGGCCTCGTCGATGGCGAGTGGGATATCTCGGGGATAAGACACCGCGCTACTGTCGATTTCCTCCTGTCGGGCCAACAGTTTTCGTGACTGTGGGCCGGGAACGTCGCCGACCTCGGGTGCATCGTGGAAGTGCAGTTCGTCGATTGGGGGGCCGACTGCCATACCTCGGGATTACCCATCCGGTGCTAAAACGTACCGGAATCGTCGGTCGGCACAGACCATGGTGAGACAGAATCGGTTTGGGGGCGCCCGGGTAAGGAATAGCATGCGCGATGAATCCGAGATACGGGAGCAATACGAGTTTCTTCAGGAACAATTGAGTGACGAGGATATGCGCCACGAAAATATCCGTCGGATGTTTACCTACTATAAACGAGCGCTAGGGTGGGTACTCGAAGAAGAACACATGTGATCTGGGGGGATGGCAAAGCCTCCTTGACCGTCCCCGAGACTACGTGAGTGACAATTCAGAGTTCGGGAAATTCCGTTTGATAGTCGGTCCCCTCCAAGAAGGCCTCTCGAAGCGGCCAGAAGGCCAGTAGGATCGCCTCCTCGCCATCGATTGCACGAGCCGTATGGGGAATTTCCGGAGGGATCATGAGCGTATCGTAGGGTTCGAGTTCGACTCGTTCCCCGTCGACCAGGAATGCCATGCGGCCGTCGACGACCATATTCAGTTGTTCTTCAGGATGTGCGTGCGGTTCTTCGTCTGCTTTCGCCGGACCAACCTGAGAAAAGCCAATCAACTGATCGATCCCGCGAAAGACGACCTGCTTGAATCCCGGATCGTCCCGACGCGGTTCTTGATCTAAGAGGTTGTACACAGCGGGGATCGCGTCGCTGTCGTAATCTCGTGTCACGACGGTAGGGTGGAGCCCCGGTGAAATAAACGTGTGTCACACGCCGATCATACGTTAGCAGATGGAGTTCGAATCGACAGCGCCCGTTTCGATTGTCCGCCTTTGTGTCTCAAGGCAATAGCAAGGAATGCGGTCGCCGTATCTTCGACAATCGAGAACCTCCGAGTCCGAATCGAGATAGTCTACGAGGGCCGTTGGCCACGGTCAATATCCTCCTCGGGTGGCACGATCCGTGGCCGACCTCGACGATCCGGTGGAACGACTCACGCGAGATCCTTGAGGCCGATGTCGGCCCGTGACGCTATCCGTAGTGTCTCTCAATGTAGTCCACGATTTCCTCGCTTTCGTACACCGTTTCGCCCCGTTCCGTGTCAACGAGATACGGGATCTGATCGTGGCCACCCGCCGTCAGTTCGGCATGCGTGACCTGATTGGTCACGTCGCCCCCCTGGCCCCCCGGTAACCGTGGGTTGTGGATGACGTAGGACACCCCCAGGTCCGACAGAGTCTGGCGAACTGCACTACAGTACGGACACCCTTCGGACTGATACAGTTCCAGCATGGATTATTTATCCGTGAGGGATCACAAAAGGCTTCTCTGTCCCCACGGAGCTTCTCGCAGGCGACACATGGCAGTAGGCATTTCTCGGGCCCCAATGTACGTGTAGTATGGCACCGACGCAGTTGCAAAACGACCTTGCTAAAACGATCGAGGCAGGCGATGTCGCCCTGGGTGTCTTGGATAACGCCTACAGTCCGACACTCATCGAACTCTACGGCGAGCTCGGCCTCGATTTTGTCTGGCTCGATCTCGAACACGGCGGCCCGGATCCGTGGGCTGGAGAGACGTTGGAGCACCATCTCCGCGCTGCCCAAGCTGTCGACACAGAATTACTCGTTCGCGTTCCCGGAACTGATCCCACGCTGGTCCGGAAGGCACTCGATTTGGGCGTTCGAAACGTCTTCCTGCCTCGAATCGAGGATCCAGATGAAGTGCGCCAGGCTGTCAGGTCGGGACGCTTTCGGTACGAAGACGGATCCGGGGATCGGGGATTGGCTGCCCCCCGTGCCGCTCGCTGGGGATTGAACGAAGACTACATCGAAACTGAAGACGAGGAGGTTCTCGTCGGGACGATGGTAGAGAGCCAGGAATCCATCGCGAAGTTGGACGACATCCTCGCCATTCCCGAACTGGGATTCGTCTTCATCGGCCCATACGATCTCTCTGTATCGTTGGGTCATCCGGGCGAGATCACGCACCCTGACGTCCAGGAGGCGGTCGAGACGATCCGGTCCCAGGCCGTTGCCGCAGACGTTCCAGTCGCGGGATTGGCATTCGACATGGAAGACGCAAATGCGAAGGCCGCGGATGGGTACCAGCTGTTAAATCTCGGTACGACCGCCGGAGCGATTCGGCAAACGGTTGATGGCTGGCTCGCAGCCTACGACGGCTGAACTGGGTTGGAGGGCCCGTCCCCACTCATCGCTCCTCGTGTATCGCGTTCCAGACCCGTTCGGCAGAAAGCGGCATATCTAATGCGTCGATACCGAGGGGCTGGAGGGCATCGATAACCGCGTTCACGAGAGCCGGGGGTGCGGCAATTGCGCCCGCTTCGCCGACGCCTTTGACACCCAGGGGATTGTGCGGACACGGCGTGACCGTCGACTCGCATTCGATCGAGGGAAGGTGGGCAGCTTTTGGGACGGCATAATCCTGCATCGATCCCGTCAGCAGATTTCCGGTATCGTCGTAGACGGCTTCTTCGTACAGGGCCTGCCCTATTCCCTGGGCGACGCCCCCGTGAATCTGCCCTTCGACGATCTTCGGGTTGATCTGTGTCCCGACATCATCCACGGCGACGTACCGCTGGATTTCGATCTCCCCGCTGGACGGGTCGACCTCCACGACGGCGACGTGGGTCCCAAACGGAAACGTATAGTTGGCGGGGTCGAAGCTGGTCGTCGCCACGAGGCCGGGTTCCCCATCCTGTGCCGCGATCTTGGCGACCTCCTGAATGGTTATGGACCGACTTGGCGCTCCGGCTACGGAGAAGACACCGTCAGTGAATTCAATATCGCGTTCGGACACCTCGAGCCGATCAGCGGCCACACGCCGGGCGGCTTCAACCACCGATTCGGCACTCTCCTGAAGAGCACCGCCCCCGACGGGCATTGCCCGACTTCCGGCAGTCCCGTTCCCCTCAGCGACAGCGGCCGTGTCACCCTCGATGACTTCGATATCCTCGAACGGGACCCCTAACTCCGACGCAACGATCTGTGTGTACGCAGTCCGATGCCCGGTTCCGATTTCGGCCGTGCCCGACTTGACGACGACGCGGCCTGAGGGGTACAGTTCCACCACTCCCGACTCGGTCAGCCCAGGTGCAGCCCCACACGCCTCGACATAACACGACAGGCCGATCCCGATATACCGATCATTCGAGCGGAGGTGTTGCTGGCGCTCTCTGACGTCCTCGTAGTCGATCAGTTCCAGGGCCCTGGATAGCGTTTTGTCGTATTCGCCCGAGTCGTACGTCCGGCCGAGTCCCGTCTCGTAGGGGAACGCGTCAGGTGGTACGAAATTTCGGCGCCGGACCGTGGCTGGATCCAGGTCGAGTTCACGCGCGACTGCCCCGACCAGTCGTTCGATGAAATACGTCGCTTCGGGGCGACCTGCACCACGATAGGCCGCTAATGGCGCGGTATTCGTGATCACGCCGGTCGTGTGGACGTACGCGTCGGGTATCTCGTACTGCCCGTTAGCCATAATGCCCAAATTCGTTGCCACACCCGACGCAACCGGGAGGCAAAATGCACCCATCGGCGCAGTGGTCTCGGCGCGAAAGCCTCTGATGGTTCCGTCGTCGTCGACCCCCGCACTGGCCGTGACGATGTGATGGCGCGAGTGAACCATCGACTGAAACTCTTCGGTCCGCCGAGCAGTCCACTTGACCGGACGGTCCAGTCGGTCAGCACACCAGGCTGCCAACAGGTGGCCCGAATACGGATAGAGTTTCGCACCGAAGCCACCGCCGACGTCCGGAGGTCGGACGGAGACCCGATCGGTCGAAACCCCGAGCGTCTGTGCGACATCGTCACGGACCTGATGGGGATTTTGCGTCGAGAGGGTCATGTCGACGTGCCCGTCCTCCACGGTCGCGAGCGCTGCCCGAGGTTCCATCGCCGTCGGGCAGACGCGATTGATTTCCAGATCCAAGTCTATCACGGAATCTGCAGTGTCCAATGCCGCCTCCGCCGCAGACTCGTCTCCCGTCTCCCAAGTGAACGCGAGGTTGTCAGGATTGGTGTCGTGAATCGATGGCGTGGTGTCGTCGGTCGCCATCCTTGGGTCGACGACGGCATCGAGTGCCTCGTATCCGACCGTAATCCGGTCCAACGCGTCCCGGAGTGTCTGCTGGTCATCCGCGACGACGGCGGCGATTGGTTGGCCCTGATAGACGACTTTGTCGTCGGCCAATAGCGGATGGTCTGGCACAGCGACACCCGTTTCGGTATCCGATTCTGCCCCACCGCCTGCGGGGTCATCGGTTCGCTTGTACCCATTGGCATCCGAAGCCTCGATGTCTGCCCAAGTGTATACGTTGAGCACGCCATCGAGGCTGGTTGCCGCTTCAGTTTGTAGTTCGGTCAGATGGGCATGGGCGTACTGACTCCGCAGCAAGCCCAGATGGATCGCGTCTGCTGCCTGAATGTCGTCGGTGTACTCCGCGTCACCGGTGATGAGATGGGGGTCCTCGCGGCGCTGGATCGACGCGCCCACTAGCTCGCTCGGCGTCGCGTCACCCGGTCGAATAGTGTCGAATGTCATCGCCTCGATACCCAGTCGTGTTCCGGTGACATCAAAAAGGCAACCGGTCTATCGGGGCCTATTGGCGTGTGTCCTCCCACCGGCCCCCGAAATCTGTCTGGCGCTGCTCACGTCGTGGTTCGTGTTCTAACTCCTGTTCGACGTTCGTCCACGACGGCCAGTTCAAGATCGTTTTGTACTCGGGTGGAAGTTGCACGTCGATACGGCCCAGTTCTCGTGCCGGTGCATGACGAGCAATAGTCTCGAAGACAGCCTCGGACCACGTGCGAGCTCGCTCGCGGTTGACGTCACCTCGTTGGGCCACGCGTTCGTAAAATTCATCGAGTCCGAACCCCGCTGCTCCCTCGGGCTCGTGAGTCAACAGCCACCCGTGGAACTCCTGTGGAATGTATTGTACCAGATCTTCGGCTTCTCCCGTGGCAATCCGTTCGCCGAACGTAGCCAAAACAGCATTCGTCGCTTCGCGCCTTCGTCCTGTGAGCCTAACTCCCCAAGATCTTGCACTGTATCCGTGAACTCGGCTGGGTCCATACGGCTCCGACGACCGGCAACTCAATTGAATTACGGGCCAAATTCTGCTGCAAATTCATCCTTCTCGGGTGCTACGGTTTGTGGGTCCTGGCGTATGGTGGGATCCGACAGCATCCAGGCAATTCCCGACCCATGTACTGATCGGCAACTGAAGGACCCGGAATCAGGAGGCGTTCAAATCGAGGGCGTTGATGGCATACCGCCCGAGAATTAACACAGCGATTACGATCCCGGCGTAAACCAGGCTTACGATGGCGTACCCGGGCGTTGTCCCCGGGGGATTTGGTAGAATGCCACCAATGTTCCACGCGGCGTAGATATAACTTGCAGCAGTCGCGACAGCCGTTTCAAAGGAACTGACTGGTGGCTGGCGATCGATATACTGGAACACGGTGACGAGAAGGACGACGAGGATCGCGACGAGGGCCGTCGTGACAATCGAGACCGTCAAGGTATGTCCAAGTGGACCGTCGGTCCCGGCGTACAACGTCAACGCTCCCGCCCCGAGTGGCGGGACGAGTAACCACGGATCCCGTGGAAGGTTCATAGCTGGGCGTCGGTCCGTCCCCAGATAAAGGCATCCGACCACGGTTGCAAATCGTGTCCCTAGGAGGTTCGTCGGCTACCGACCCGTATTCTCGCTCGACCGACGCGGCCGGTGCATATATCCGGAGGGGATGAGAGAGTGACACCCGGGTTCTAGCCCAGGAGAACCCGGCCCGCGGTGGTTGGCTCACCGCGGGCATCCGCGTTCTGTGTATCGAGTATCGTACCCGTCGTCACGGAGGGTTACAGCCAGCAGCTATAGGTGGCCGATCGCTGGATCTGGCCTGGGGAAACACACTGTCGGGGTCACTCCCCCCGTCTCTCTAACGGAACAGTCTGATCGTAATACTTCACGACCGGGGCCACGATCGTCGCCCCAAGGCCAAGGTACGTCAGTGGGAGACCGAATCCCGAAATCGGATCTGTCAGTTGGAGATTGAGCACGAGCGCGAAGCCGATCAATCCGGCCACACCGATACCGAGAACTGGCCACAGTGGGAGTTCGTCATCGGCGAACATCGGGAGAATTGCGATGACACCAACCACGAAGGAGACGAGGCCGGGAGCGAAATCGACGCCACCGAACGAGCCAATCGCCATGATTTTCCACGGGAGCAAACTCCCCACGATGAGCAGCCAGCCGCCAACGATGGCGAGGAGTTCACTCCGGGGAATCGGTCTCCCCATCACGATCACGTACCGCCAATGACGAGAAATATACAGGACGGTCCCCTTGGGCACGACAGACGGTACACCCACCGCTGCCCCACAATTCGGGCAGTATGGGTCGCCGAAGAGCGACGTCCCACAGTGCGGACAGGCATCCGGCCCGCCCGTAATCTCCCTCATTGAACTTCCATCTCTGTATAGTTGAGTACCGTATTAAAAGTCGCGCGTAGATTCCGCCGAGGTGGTCACCGGCCTGATATGGGTCCATGGCCACCGGGGCACACACAGACATTTCACCGATCCCGATAATCCCCCCGTATGGCACGGCTGAGCTATGCAGACCCAGCTGATCTGGCGCCGGAGAAACGAGAGTTGCTCGATACGATGCTCGATGCAGACATCGACGAGAGTGAACGGGAACACTCCCTCCGAGGCGGGTCTTTGAACGTCTATCGAGCAATCGCTCGTAATCCACCGCTCCTCGAGGCGTTTCGAGCGTATGCATCCGAGGTGTGGGCTGGGGCTGGCTTGACCCCTCGAGAACGGGAGATCGTCATCCTTTCGACAGCGTTCTACACCGATTCGTCGTACGAGTGGCATCAACACGTTCGTGTCGCACTCGACGAGGGAATTGAGACCAATCTCATTCTCGCCATTTCCCACGAGAACTACGAATTCCTCGAACCCGCCCACGAGGCCCTCGTCAGATACGTCGAACACTTCGTCAGGGGCCAGGTCACTGACGAATTACACGATCGTCTGGCTGTTCATTTCGACGACGATATCATTCTGGGTGTCGGCATGCTGGCCGGCTGTTATCTCGGTCTTGCTCGGGTGTTACAGGCACTAGGGGTCGAACTGCGTGAGGAGTTCGTCGGCTGGGACCTGGAGAATTTGTGAGCGGAGAATCTACGCACTTTCATTGTTAACGTGTCCAGCGTCTCACGAGTGGACGTGCCCTCCGTCAGCTGGACCGGGACCGCCGAATATGGTGGTCAGTGCATCCTTCGAGTACCCTACCGGAGACGCACAAGAAGAAGTTACAGCCGCCGGGCGAGCACGACCGCTGCGAGAAGGACTCCAAGACCAGCAATGACAGCGGTGAACCCGGACGGTCCGCTTGCCCCAGTGGTCGGCGACGCCGTCGATGTCGGTGAATCCGTACCTGATTGCGTATCCGTCGCCGTTTCGGTTTCGGTCGGAGACTCCACGATTGTCTCGGTCGGTGTCGGTGCTTCTCCAGGTCGGTAGAGACCGAACGGAAGGCTCTGGATGGTTTTTGTGCCAACTGGAGCCTCGATAGACACCGAGTAACGAATGTCTGTCGTGGAGACCGCTTCGCGCGTGTCGAGACCGGAGAGTTCGAGTATAATCGAGGACTGCTCGGAATTCCCCGTTCGTGCGTCGATGACGATGTTCGTACCGTTCATTCCAACCCGATTTACGACCGCATCGCCGTCTGCGATCGATGTCTCGGGTGAGAGAGATGCAATCGAGACACCAGCATCTCGAAGCGATGTGGTTTGCAGGGAGATCGACACAGGAGTCTCTTGGGGAGCGTCGAACACGGTCAATCGGATCCGTTGTTGTTCGTCGGGCTGGTCCACGATGAGGCCATCAGATTCCGGATCGGCCACGAGATCTGGCATGCCGGCTGGCTCGATTCGGAACCGGTTTGAATCGGTGCTAGCCTCCCCGATGGACGCTTCGTAGCGGACCCATGTCTGGACAGCGTCGCTAGTCGAAAGGTTCTCGAGACGGAATCTAAGGCGGTAACTGGTCGCCTCTGTGGCGTTAATTGCAGCCCGAAGGAACGCTCCCGAATCCGTCCGCTCAATTCGGGAATCGACCTGCAGGTCTGGCCTCGACCGGTTCACCTCCACAGTCGCCGCCGACATATCGACACCGGCGTCAGCCAGTGGCGTTAGGTCGATTTCAAGGGTGCTCTCGCCACTCGGGACACTTCCCCCGAGGCTGATGAGTTGGCTAGTCTCGCCGAGATCGATGTCGGTCGGCGCAATTCCGGAAATTGTGGCTTCATCGTCAGCCACGGCGGGAACGGTGAAGACGAGAACCGCGGCCACAAAGAGAGCCAACAGCTTGCTGCGTCGGATCACGTGGACGAGTTTTCGCTATGTCACATAGTGATTTTGGATAGCTCAAACGGCCGTTGAAGTATCGGCCATCAAGCCTGTTGGCTACGTCGCCCTGATCCTAGTCGGTTCATGTGGCTTCACGATCTGCCATCCAAAGCGCAAAGCGTAGTGGCTCCAGGATGGCAATAGAAGAAAACCAGCCCGTCGCTCTGTAAACTACCTCGTAGCATGTTCAGGATTAATCTGTCAACATCTCGTCAACGAGGACACGCCTAAGCGCTCGGACCAGATCTTCCAGTTCGTCCGGATCCGCGTCCAAGGCAAGATCCACGTTCAGGGCAACGGCGTCCTCTCCAACCCGACTCGTCGAGGGATGGGTATTGGCCTCGTCACCCGTCACTGTAACTGCCTCTTCCTCTCCTCCCGACTCGTCAACTTCAGTCCCCTCCGCCGAATCTGATTCAGCATCTGTCTCGGCCTCCCCGGCCGCAGTTTGGGACTCTCCCGCGGAACCGCTGTTTTCGATTGGTTCGGCGACGGCCGATTCTTCTGCTTCCTCTTTCTCGTCTCCTTCCGCCGCTGCTTCTTCAGGTTCCTCTCCGTCTCCTTCTTCCCCCACCGCTTCTTCAGGTCCCTCTCCTTCCCCAGCTCCTTTTTCAACTGTCTCGTCTTCCTCTCTTTGCGCTGGCTCCTCCACGGCTTCCGCGGCTTCCTCCGCTTCAGCTGTCGATTCGACCTCCGTAGACCCGCCACCACTCACTTGGGCTGCTCCATCCCCGTTCGTCGCCGTCCTCACCGCAATCGACGGTCCATCCGAGAGGGAAACCTCGACGGCGTCGTCGGTTGGGGTAACAACGAGATCGGAATCTTCTGTCTTGACGCTGACTGCCTCGTTCGCCCCGATCTCGAGACTGACGGCTTCGCCGCTTCCGCCGTCAGTCACCACGGTCCCGCCATCCGTTCGGGGCTCGGATTCGTCGCTGTTTTCTGTGGTCACTTGAATCGTCGGCCCCCCGGTCACGTCGAGTTCGACCGTCTCCCCACTACCTTCGAGGACGATCGCCGACTCGTCGCCACTTGGACGATCTACAGCCGCTTCCGTTGACTCCTGAGGGGTATTCTCCGTGGCACCAGGATCTTCGGCTGCTTCCTCGGTTTCCATCTCCGCTGTAGCCTGTGTCGTCTGAGACTCTGCTGGCTTGGTCCGGGCAGCCTCCTCACCGGTCTCTACCTCGGTCATCGTATCAACCTCTGCGGCCGTCACCGCCTCCCGCTCGAACTCCCCCATCTCAGCCTCACCCTCGACTTCAGCCTCCTCTTCGCCGACTGGTTCTTCTTCGGACTCCACGGGCCCACCACCTTGTATTCGACTTCCGCTTTCCGACGACCGTTCGGCAGCCGGGACGACGGTCGGCTGTTCGCCACCCGGTTCTTCGGCCTCGGTCGATTCGGCTTCGGATTCCCCGGCCTCGCCCTCCGATCCGAGTTCTTTCTCTGCGGCCGCGACAGTCCGCTCGAGTTGGCGAACAGCCTGATCGACGGCGGCCTCGGATTCTTCGTCAGCGGCGGCGACCGTGCGTTCGAGGGCGTGGCGGATGCTGGTCAGGGTTTCCTCTGTGTCTTCGTGTGCCGACTCCAGTGCGCCTTCGGCACTCGTCTCGGCGCCAACGACGAGTTCACCGAGTGCCAGGGCGCCCTGTTCGACCGTGTCTCTGGTCTCCGTGTGTTCACGTTGGATCGATATCTGGAGGTCCTCGCGGAGGGTCTCCATCTCGTCGGACAGGTCCGCCTCAAGGTCGTCGATCCGCTCTCGGGTCTCGAGGGCCGCGGTCGCACGACCGGCTTCCGCCGAGGGGAGTCGGTACCGGTCGGCCTCGTCACGTTCGAGAAAACCCGCCCACTCGTACAGTTCGATCAGAGTTCCGATGCCGGATGAGACACGATTCTTTTCGAGATTCAGCTCGGTGATCGCTCCAAGATGCCTCGCGAGGGAGTCCGGATCTAAGGGATTCCCCCGGAGGACATCGGACAAGTCGT
>CAZKGF010000002.1:534-35268 GCA_964552115.1 uncultured Halobacteriales archaeon | reverse complement strand
CAGGCTGCGACAGGTCGATGGACGCCTCGAGTGGGAAGCAGGATTCGACGCCGAGCCGGTGGTGCGACACCGCCTTCGACTCGGCGACGATCTTCCTCGTATCCGAGCCCAATCACCGGACGATGACGTACTCGTACAGGCCTGGGACAGGTACTGGGGAATGCGTCTTGTCACCGAGCCGATCTTCCCAACGTTGATAACGTTCATCTGTTCGGCCCAAATGCGGGTCGAACGTATCTTCGAGATGCAGCAGTCACTCCGTCGAGCACTCGGCCCGACCGTGACTGTCGACGGGCAACAGTGGCAGGGCTACCCGTCGCCGGCTACCCTGGCCGGGGCGGGCGAGGAGAAATTGCGAGATCTCGGCCTCGGGTACCGGGCTCCGTACGTCGTGGAAACAGCCCGACTGGTGGCCGAGGGAACGGTCGACCCCGCCCGGGCTCGGTCCCTCGAGTACGAAGCTGCGAGAGAACATCTGACCCAGTTCGTCGGCGTCGGCGATAAAGTGGCAGATTGCGTGTGTCTGTTTGCGTTGGATCACCTCGAAGCCGTCCCATTGGATACGTGGATTCAGAAAGCCATCGAGGCGTACTACCCCGAGAGTGCGGCCGGCTCGTACGAGGAGACCTCCAGGGCGATTCGGTCGCGCCTCGGTGGGCAATTCGCCGGGTACACCCAAACCTACCTCTTCCATTTTTTGCGTCACGCCGACGAAGAACCGAGAGCGATAGCCTGACGGGGCTGACCGACGGCGCAGGGTTTAGTAGGCCCAGGGCGAATCCGGGGACGATGAGTGATCGAACCCGTGCGCACGTTTACGTTTCGGGGACGGTACAAGGTGTTTACTTCCGGGCGAGGACCCGTGACGAGGCACGCGATCGTGGGATCGATGGGTGGGTGCAAAATCTGGCCGACGGACGGGTCGAAGCGGTCTTCGAAGGTCCCGAGGTGGCCGTCGAAGATTTGCTCACATTCTGCCACGAAGGTCCGCCAGCCGCCTCTGTCGATAGTGTCGACGTCACGTGGGAAGACCCGACCGGGGTAGACGGCTTTCGGATCCGGCGGTAACCTGATGGTCTCCGATGACCCCCATTCCTGTTCGCGACGACGCCTCCTGGCAATGTGCTCCTCGGTCGGCGTGTTGCTGGCTGGCTGCAGTGGCGACGACCCAGACGCCGGGCTTCACGCTGTCTCGGCGACTGTTATCCACCGGCCGGGAGCACCCAACGCCACCTATCCTACGGACGTTGCTATCCGGGTTACCGTCGAAAATACGTCCAGTCGGACGCTGACCGGCACGCTCGTCGTCGACCTTGTACGTGACGGGCCAGACGGAACGGAATCCTGGACTCGAGATCTCGAGATCGAAGTTTCCTCGGCGACTACCCGTGCGTTCTACGTGACAGTTGCCGACGTGTTCGAAACCGACGGAAGTTCCACTCAGTTGGACGCGTCGGCTCGGATCGAGCGATCGACAGACGATCAGCAGTAGAATTATTCGCGGGCGTCATGTATCGTCGCCCATGATTACCGGCGCCGAGATGGCCGTCGTTGACGCTAACGCCGAGGACCTGGGAATTTCTCAAAAGCAGTTGATGGAGTCGAGTGGCAATGCGATCGCACGCGAAGTGCGAGCTTCTGCGTCACTAGGGGATACAGTAACGATCGTCGCCGGCCGGGGGAACAACGGCGGTGACGGATTCGTTGCCGCACGATTCCTCGAGGAATTCGACGTACGAGTCGTCCTCCTCGGTCGACCAGAGACCATCACCACCGATATCGCGCGGGCAAACTGGAACGCACTCGGCGCCGCAGAGATCCCGACTCGTGAAGTACGAGATTCCACCGACCTCGAGCTGGGTGATGCAGCGGTCTTCGTCGACGCGATTCTGGGAACCGGCATTGCCGGGTCCCTCAGAGAGCCCGCAGCCTCCGCTGCACGCGCCATGAACGAGAGTGACGCAACCGTGATCTCCGTTGATGTCCCGTCCGGTCTCGATACACAGTCCGGTGAGATGGTAGCCAATGCCGTGAGTCCCGACCGAGTCGTCACGTTTCACGACACGAAACCTGGCCTCGCGGCCCTCGACGCGCCAGTAACGGTCGCGGACATCGGGATTCCCGATGCAGCCCAGACGTTCACTGGCGCGGGCGACCTCAAACGAATTCATCGCGACCCAGAGAGTCACAAAGGCGATCACGGCGAAATTCTCATCATCGGCGGTGGGCCCTTTGCCGGGGCGCCGGCATTAGCCGCACAAGCCGCCCTCCGTGCCGGGGTAGACCTGGTCCGGGTCGCCTGTCCTGCCGGCGTTTCTCACGAGATTCAAGGCTATAGTGAAAACCTCATCGTCCGCCGGTTCGACGCCCACATCCTCGCTCCCGAACACGTAAACCAGCTCAGAGAACTCGCGGCAGGTCACGACGCTATCGTCGTCGGACCGGGTCTCGGCGACGATGAGGCAACCCTCGATGCTGTCCAGGCGATTCTTTCTGGTCACGAGGGGCGAGCAGTCGTGGACGCCGACGCACTTCAGATTGTGCCGGATCTTTCGACTGACGCGACGCTCGTGTGCACGCCACACCAAGGCGAACTGATCCAAATGGGTGGGCAAACGGCCGATGACTGGAGAGCCCGTCGGGAGTTAGTCGAGTCGTTTGCGGCCGATCTCGGTCAGACCCTTGTAGTCAAAGGGGCCTACGACATCGTCTCCGACGGCGACACTACACGGGTTAATCGGACTGGAAATCCCGGCATGACTGTCGGTGGCACCGGTGACGTGTTGGCTGGGGTGACGGGGGCGCTTCTGGCCACGCAGGCACCCATCCACGCCGGTTCGATGGGAACATATATCACCGGAGAAGCAGGCGACATCGTCCACGGCGATCGGGGAGACGGCTTAGTCGCGACGGACGTTATCGATGCGATACCGACCGTCATCTGGGGGTGATCTACCCCTTACCCGCCCGGCTGGACGGGCACCACTCCCGCGGCTCCCGATCAAACCGATGCGCTCTGTCCGGTCAGATCGCCTGCCTTGGCTCTTGATTGCTCAACGACGGCCGGCCGGGCCTCGAATTCGATGACGACCTGATCGCCGTAGTCGACACCCTGAACGGTCGCATTGTCGTGAATCCACGAGACGACACTCATCGTCTGTTCCGTCATCGGCAGCACGAGGCGTTCGTGTTCGAACTGTGGAAGTTCCTGGTGGATGCGTTCGCGGAGCGCATCGAGATTCGTTCCTTCGGTCGCGCTCACGCAGACCGGATTCGGGGCTAGGGCGGACAGCGCTTCCCGTTTGCGTGTGACTTCTGCGTCGGAGACGGCGTCGACTTTGTTCAATACGGTAACGATCGGCGCTTCGTTGCGTTCGTACAACGTATCGTGACTCGTCACCAGTTTTTCCCGGATTGCCTCGATCGATTCCGAGACGTCGACAACCAACAAAACTAAATCCGCGCGGTAGACGGCGTCCAAGGTGGACTTGAACGATTCGACCAACCAGTGTGGGAGATCGGAAATGAAGCCTACAGTGTCCGTCACCAGCACGTCTCGACGATCCATTGCGGCCTTTCGTGTCGTTGTCCCCAGGGTCGTAAACAGCCGATCCTCGGAGGCCGCAGTTGTGTCCAGGTCCGGATGGCGGCCGTTGTTCATGTCGACATCCAGGTCCGTGGCGAGGCGTCGAAGTAATGAGGACTTTCCGGCGTTCGTGTAGCCGGCAAGGGCGACCAAGTCGAATCCCGATTCGCGTCGTTGTTCACGACGGTGTTCCTCGGTCTGTTCGATCGCATCCAGGTCGTCACGGATACGAGAGATCTGGGCCTTGATGTCCTGTTCGCGGCTCTCGTCGTATTCACCCAGTCCCATGAACCCCGGCCGTTCGTCACGCTGGGCCAGGCTCGCTTTGGCCTCGGCTCGTGGCAGTTCGTACCGAAGTTCTGCCAGTTCGACTTGCAGTTGGGCCTTCCGCGTCTGGGCGCGTTGCCCGAAGATCTCGAGAATGAGCCGAAATCGGTCCATGACTCTGGTCCCGGCTGGCAGATCAGTGCCGACGTTGTACCGTTGGTACGGCCCCAGTTCGTTATCGAACACGACGACAGTAGCGCCTTCGTTCCGGACCGATTCTGCCACCGTCTGCACTTTACCCTCACCAATGTGATATGCGGCATCTTCGGACCGCGTCTGGGTGTGCTCGGCGACCACCTCGTAGCCTGCGGCTCGAGCAAGGTCTCGTATCTCGGCGGTCTCGGCACTCCCCTCGTCCACCCGTTTGACCACGACGGTCTGTGTAGTGGTTTGCTCCGTCACTCGGCCACACGTACGGTCCGATCCTACTTAAATTCCCGCGGGCACAAGCGACTTAACCGGCCACCGTGACCGCCAGACATGGTCGCAATAGATCCGACGAGTTTGGGGATTCAGATTGGCGGTAGTGCATTACTGGGGGCGGTCATCGGCTTTGCAGCCAAGAAGGTCGCTAAGGTGATTGCCATCATTGTCGGTCTTCAGTTGGTCCTGTTCAAATTCCTGGAGTCACAGGGGATTCTCGTCGTTAATTGGGGGAAACTCGGCGGCGCCTTCGAAGGCCTCGCGAGTGATGCACCCGGCCAGGCTCAGTCGCTGGCCACCACGTTCATTTCGACAGCAGGTATCGGTGCTGGCTTCGCTGGTGGCTTCGTGCTCGGCTTCAAGCGGGCCTGATCCGGCCACACTACCGGGTCGAGATTTCGTCTTCGTCTTCGATGATCCGGGTTTCTGCCTCGCCGCTGGTGTGTTCATTGACTAGATCGTAGAAGTCGTTCTGCATGCCCGCGGGGAACCTGATGACACCTACCCAGGACCCGTCATTCTGCCATTCTTCGCGTTCGAGGTCGCCGAATCCACGAATTTTCGCCTGTGCCGATCCAGCGTGTTCGGCGGGAACTCTGACGGCCACGGTCATTTCGTCGAACCGAATCGGGATGATCGGTCGGAGTTGGTCGAGAGCCTCGTCGATCTGATTCTCCACCGGTTCCATCGGATCGACTTTGAAGCCTGCCTCCTCGAGTGCAGTCTCGATTCGATCCGGGGGGTGGGGCGCGTCGTCCATCTGCGGGTTGACCGCATTTCGGGTAATCCGGTTGATGAGCTGCTTTCGTTTCTGTTCCTGCATTTCGCGGCGCTGCTCGGCCGTGATCTGGATTTCCCCTTCCTGGATAACCTCGGGAATGATCTCCAGTGGATCCGTCGTCCCGAACACCTCTTCGAGGGAATCTTCAGGTGGTCGATCTCCACGTGAGGCGTCCTCGAAGACGTCTTCTGCCGCGATGACATCCTCGAGGTCACCCTCGAACTCGCCGCGTTTGATCGCGAGGGCGGCATCGGGATCGACGAGGACCTCGAAACGTTGGCCGTGGGACTCCAATCTAGCAGTCACGGCCTCGTCGAGTGATATCATACCGATCGGTTAGACCCCCCGGGTAAAATGCATTCCCGTCGGACGGTGAACCGTTAGTCTTCGCCGTTTTCGTCGCCCGCAAGGAGGTCGAACTCCTCGAGATAGTCGCGCTTGTCCGCCTCGTCAAGTTGCCGGAACGTCTCGTCTTCGACACTGATGGTTGCGAGGCCGATTCCCTCAGGCGTCAGCGCTTCCTCACTGACCGAGGCCAACGCTCCCAAGGCCAGTTCAATTCCGCCGTCCAGATCTGCCGACTCGTCGTAGTGTTCCTCGAGATACTCCCGGATATCGCCGCGATCAGCACCCACCGCCAGTGCCTTCCATTCGTATGGCGTCCCGGAGGGATCGGTCTCGTACAACCTGGGTTGACCATCGGCGATGCCAGCGATGATCAGGGCGACACCGAACGGCCGAGCGCCACCCACCTGCGTGTACTGTTGGATGTAGTCGGTGACTTCCTTGGTCAGCGTCTCGACGCCGATCGGCTCGTCGTATCGGAGTTGGTTGATCTGAGCCCGGCGACGTGCGAAGTCGATCAACTGGCGGGCATCGGCCACGTGGCCCGCGGAGGCGATCCCGATGTGATCGTCCGCCTTGTGGATCTTCTCGACACTCGAGCGCTCCATGAGTGGCGACCGGATCCGTTTGTCGACGACGAGGACCACTCCATCACTCGTTCGAACACCAATACTGGCGGTTCCGCGCTTGACGGCCTCACGGGCGTATTCAACCTGATAGAGGCGGCCGTCAGGCGAGAAGATCGTAATCCCACGGTCGTATGCCTGCTGTTGGCTTTGTCCCTGCATAGTTACTCGAAATCGAGGTCCGTCGCGCCGACGAACGCGCCGTCAGACTGGACATCCACTCTGCCCTGCCGCACAACAGCTGACCGTTCGGCGCCCTCGAACGCGACCTTTCTCTGGGCGATTTGTTCCGGTTCGCGTCCTATATACTTTTCCGAACAGGCCCGGATCGTACCGCTCGAACCGGCCACACGAAGGCCGAGTGCGTCCCCATCGATCGAGGGAAGACAGGCGAGCACTGCGCGAGCCCGGTCCGCTTCGCCCCGTCGGATCCGGAGGATGGCGTGACCCGTCCCGTCAGAATGCGTAAATCGTTGGACCGACAGATCGACTGCGGCACTACCAATATCTCCACAGAGCGTTCGGGCAGCCGTCCACACTGCTCGTTGGAACTCTGTCCGTTCGAGGTCGGTGTCTGGCCACGTCTCTAAGTGTACGGCGAGATACCGCCTGCGCTGGCGGAGGTGTTTGGGAAGCGCCGGCGTCACTGCGAGCCCTCCCACGGTTCAGCGACGAGAACGCCGACCTGTTCGTGAATCCGTTCGACAGCCACTACCGCATATCCGGCGTCCGTTAGTGCGTCGACGAGCACGCCGACAGTCGCCGGATCGTCGACATCGGGGCTGTAGAACGGTTCGGACGGATCGGCTTCGCCAAACAACATGACGTCGCCGAGGACGATCCGTCTGGGACTCAATCCGGCGACAACGTGGATTGCCTCGCGTTTGGCGGTATCAGTCAGGTGGTGGAGGGCGAAATTCGACGTAACGATGTCGACGTCGACTCCTGGGGGGAGATTCGGAGCCCGGAATCGCCCTTCATCGAAGGAGACCGAATGGAGTCCACGGTTGGCCGCCTTCTCCCGCGCTCGTTCCAACATCTCCGAACTGATATCTCGACCCAACACCCGGCTGGCCGTGGTGGCCAACGGAAGTGCGATCGCCCCTGTCCCGGTTCCCAGGTCGACCACCACGTCCGTCCGCCCGGGCGCGGCGTGTTCGACGACCAGTGAAACGGCGGCTGCATACTCGTCACTGTCGTGGCTATCGTACTCCTCGGCCAACTCGTCGAATCTGGCTGCATGGTCGTCCAAGGTGCGTTTCATTGTGGGGTGTACTAGCCGGTTGGCCAAGAAGCACACGCTCACCGGGCAGGGGGTTTTATACCGGTGGCAGACTGCACGATTGGGCATGAGCGGGACAGCATCCGACACCGAGACCGACTCGAAGTGGTCGGTCCCCTCGCTCGGGACGATCGTATTTGGTGTCGCTGCCCTCGTCGGCGTCATCGCGTGGTCGATCTTCTGGTTGCAGGTCGCGTGGATCCATTCCTCGCAAGGCAACATGGATAACGCGATCGTAACCACCGTGTTGTTGGTGGTCCCGGCAGTCCTCCTGTACCTCTGGTACGGGCTCCGGGCCTTCGGCGTTACAGGCTGGGTCAAGTCAGTTCGTTCGAACCACGCCGAACCCTAAGAGACACAGTGCAGGCAGCCTACGAAGAGTCGTCGTCAGTCCCGTCGACCCGGCGTAAGCCTGGCCCAAGATACGCAGCATCCATCCGGTCTCGGTTTCGCTCGGCCAACGTAGCCCACTCGGTAAGGCCATCCCGGATCGACTGGGCATCGAACCCCAATTGCTCGCCCACGCCGATCAGATCCCGTGGAGCTCGCAGCTCGAGGTGAGACCGCGAATCACAACTGACGACGAACGGTGTGTCGTACTCCACGAGCAGCCGCCTGAGACGTTGCAGCGCTTCGATTGTGCGGACACGAGTGCCGCCTGTCTGGTGTAAGATATCTCGGAGATTCACTTCCAGTCGAACCCCGTTTTCCGCTGCCGTCTTGACGAGGACGTGGTCGAGTTCGTGGTCCCCGGAGAGGGGGTGTGCCAAGACGTCGACCGCCGGTTGTTCGACTGCGAAGCGATTGAGCGCCGGAGTGCCACCATGGACAGCGACAATCGTCCGTTGTTCGCGGTAGTTTCCAACGTAGCCGCTGGCCTGGGCCGGGTCATCGGTCCGCACCTCGATACAGGCCACGACATCGATGTCGTACGTCGAAGCAATCCGTTCAGGATCGTAAGTCGCCTGGTCGGTTCCGTGGTTCCGAACGACGATTCCGCCGTACCCGTACTCTGCAGCGGTATGGGCCATCCGAGCGACGGTCGACGACCCGTCGGGATAGGCATGAATAGCGGCGTACATCACTGGGCCTCCAAGGCAGCTCGAGCGTTTTCGACGGCAGTCGGTTGTTTGGCGGGGTACGCCTCGACCTTGGCCCGGAGGGTAATCCCCTCGCCCAGGGCAACCTCCCCCCGCGCTGCCGCCTGTTTGTCGAGTCGAACGAAGAGATTGCAGTCCTCGTCGACGCGTTCGTCGAGTTCGTTGAGAATGCGATCGTGGTCCGGATCTGGCAACGAGGAAAGTTGCTCGAGGACCGCTCTGAGTTCGTCCGCCGTCTCGATGCGTGCGGAGAGGACGAGGATCGGATCACCGTGGTGGCCTTCAGATACCGCTCCATTCAACTCGATTTCGTCGGGGACGAACGTGCGAAGGGCTCGTTCGACAGCTTCGTCCGCCTCTGTCGCGTAGGCAAAGGCACGGATTTCGACGTAGTGGAACGGAACCGCGGCCATCCGCCTCGCCTATTCCTCGGCCGCTTCGAGGTTGTCTTCGGGCACGCCCTGTTCCCGGCCGTCCTCGAAACTAACAGTGTAGGTCGCATCCCCGAACATCGTCTCCATCACCTGCGTGACTGTGCCGACTTGGCCGTCGAACTCGCTATGTTTGTCGTGTAGGACGACGCTCTCGTCCTCGTCGAAGGTCATAGGGGGAGATACTCGACGGCCCATCAAAAGTGGACTGATTCCGTCAGTCACCGGGTCGAAGACTTATGCTATGGGGCGACCCACGGCCAGCCAATGAGGACTACAACTAGGGATCGGCATCCAACCAGTTCAGATGGTTTGCTCGAACGCTGATGACCACCGTCGACGAACTGTGGTTCAAGGCCGATGAAGCCCGTCAGCAGGCCGAACAGACCGTCCATCGCCTGCGCGAACAATACGACCCCGCACACACCTTCGAGACGACGAAACACGTCTCCCGCCGCCGGTTTCGAACTGTCGCAGATCGGATCCGCGACAACGGAGCACCCTACGGTGCCCACGCTGTCACGTACAGGGAATCGGGCGAACTAGTGCTCGTCCGTCACGAGGGCGTCGACTGCTGGGTACTTCCGGGGGGTGAGGCCGGACCAGACGAATCGTTCCGGACTGCCGCCCAGCGGGAATTAGCCGAAGAAGCCGGTATTAGCGCCGAATTCGGGGATCTCGGATTGCTCGGTCGGATTCGGTTCCGCAACGGAGATCACACGACATGGGGCGTACTGCCCGTCTTTGAGGCGCGTGCTATCGAGACTGAGCTGTCGGTCTGCGATCCGGACGACGAAATCTCCGATGCACGATGGTTCGAGGAACTCCCCCCAGACACGCGTGACCGTGACGAGCTACTGGCTTGGCGCACAACGCGGTTCGACTAACCGCCGTGGGTCGTGCCTTCACGGTCTTCTGCGCGGTACCGCCGAAGTGCCGCCCGGGCATTACTCGCGTCGTAGCCCAGTAATACCGTGTCGGCGTATGCTTCGGCGACCTCAACGGCGTGGATGAGGCTGTCGACATCGACGTCTGCATCGACTGCGTAGAGTTCGATCGAAAGCGGGGTTTCGACTCGGTCAGCGAATCCACTGGCGATGATCTCCAGCCAGTACGTGGTCGCGTAGGCACGGTCGTAGAGTGGAACGACGAACTCGTCGACGTATTGGGACAACTCCTCGATATCGACGCCGGTTCGATCGTAGAGGTGCCCTGGATAAGGATCGGGGTAGAGCGTGAGATAGAGACGGCCAGGGACGCGCTCACGAACGGTCGAGACGAACTCCGTCACGATCCCGCTTCGCCACGCGCTCCGGTCTTCGTAGTCACTGGCGGCGAATCTGTCCTCACACCGCTGGCAGTGACAATACTCGCCGCGCGGGAAACCGACGTCATCCAATCGAAGGTCCTCTCTGACGGCGATAGCGTCGTCGATCATCTCCATGAGCCCGGCGCGATACCCCTCGTGGGTGGGACAGACGTAATCCCAATCGAAATACGGCCGATCGCGCGTGGCGGGTTCGCCAGCCTCGTTGATTGCGGCCAGTGTCGAATCGCCCTCGACGGCTGCATTGTCTCCAAAACAGGATATCATATTGATCCCTCTCGCTACGGGTTCGGCTGCGCGTCCGGTCACGTCTTTTTGCTCGAAAAAAGCGATATCAAACTCGGGCCAGTCGAGCTCCGGTTCATTCCGGGTAACGACGCCGTACATACCGTGCCTTCGGGCGGGACGCACTTGACCTCGGCCCATCGCACAGCGAGTGGTCCCCTGTCGAAGTTGCGGTCGGTTTACCGACCAACCGTGTCCCAATCGACTGAGTCCATTGGGGGTAGAACAGTCTGCACTGTCGGGTCAGGAAGACAGGTCCGTTAGTGAGGGAGTCGCCCACCGAATTCGGTCCGGTACGAGCCGAAAAGCACCGATAGCTCAGGGTGGTCCCGACACTGTGCACACGCCGTGAGTCGGCGGATACTACATCGAACCGGGTGTCGGGCATCACTCCCATCACGGCCGGTTCGAGGCGGTCAAAAAACCGACGTATCCTGACTGTATTTTGGGATCGATACGACGAATCGGCCTGTCTATTCGCGGACGACAACCACGTAGGTAATCGCGAGAACAGCGGCCAGGGCGACGGCAAATTTGACTTTCCGGGACATCAGACGAAAAATCGAACGAATCCGATAAAGTTCTTCTGGGTCAGGCGATATCTCGACTCGTATCGATCGAAACCTCCTCGACGAGATCCAGTTTGATCACGTCCATGGGGGCGCGGCCACCTCGGAATTTCGGTATCGACAACCGGTTTTCGACCTCGTCGCCTTGAACGCTCGTTTGTAGATCGAAGACCACGTCAGCGAAGTGTTCGGTGGTGTCCCGAAGCGGCGGTGTCCCCCGGCCATCCAAACACAGGAGGATCGCCAGGCTATTCGTATTGAAAATGTGGTTTTGCAGATCGTTCATGAAGCTGCGGTAACGCGAGGGAGGCTCTTGGACCTCGAGGACGTCGACAGGATCGAGAATGAGGTTCGAACTCTCGGGGAGTGCGCTGACCAGCTTGCCGGCATTGTCGAGTGGTGCTTCCCCGGAGATATGTCGGATCGTCGGATCCCCCGTTTCAGTCGGTGTGTTTCGAATCGATTCGGCAACCGCTTCTGCCGTTCGATCCAGTGAGAGCCACAGCGTCCCTCGTGTCGCAGTGAGTTCATAGAGCAGGAGCTCGGCCTGGCTCGCGGGGGCTGCGGAAAGTGCGACGATACTCCCCGCTGGGAGGCCACCGCCTAACTTCCGATCGAGGACTTCGATACCTGTCCGCAGTCGGCTCTTCATTCCCAGGAGGGTCTAGTACTAGTCAGCCGTTAAATATTCCGACGGAATCGGGACGGCGTCGTCCGTCCGTCGGGACATTCAAGGTGATTGGGTACGCCACCACACGCGATGCGTCACGACCACATCATCAGCGCGAAACAGCTCTCACGCGCCGATGTGACGGAGGTGCTGGATCGCGCGAGCGACATCGCGGCGGATCCGGGCGCCGTGGCCGACCGCCACGCAGGGTCGCTCCTGGGTCTCCTCTTTTTCGAGCCCAGTACCCGGACGAAGATGAGTTTCACAGCAGCGATGAAGCGCCTCGGGGGTGATATCGTTGACATGGGCTCGATCGAGTCCTCCAGCGTCAAAAAAGGCGAGAGCCTGGCGGACACGGTCCGGGTCGTCGAAGGATACGCTGATGCCCTTGTCCTCCGCCATCCCAGCGAGGGATCGGCCACCATGGCCAGCGAATTCGTCGATGTGCCCTTGATCAATGCGGGCGACGGTGCGGGGCAACATCCGACTCAAACCCTCCTCGACCTCTATACTATCAAGGAGAACGCCGGCCTCGACGGAATTACGGTCGGGATCATGGGCGATCTCAAATACGGACGTACCGTTCATTCCCTGGCCTACGCGCTCACCAATTTCGACGTTCGCCAACACTTCATCAGCCCGGAGAGCCTCCAACTACCTCGCAACGTCCGCTTCGACCTCCACGAGGAAGGGGCTGCGATCGAGGAGCACACCGAATTGACCGATGTCTTACCGAGTTTGGACATCCTCTACGTGACCAGGATCCAGCGCGAACGGTTCGCCGACGAGAGCGAATACCGAGCCGTCGCCGGCGAATACCAGATCGACGCAGCCACTCTCGAACCGGCGAAACCCGATTTAAAAGTAATGCACCCGCTCCCCCGCGTCGACGAAATCGCGCAAGATATCGACGGAACCGACCACGCCCGGTACTTCCAGCAAGCACACAACGGCGTCCCGGTTCGAATGGCGCTTCTCGATCTCATCCTGGGAGAGAAATCATGAGCGGGGAACCGGCGCTTCGCGTAGCAAAGATCAAGTCCGGGACCGTCATCGATCACGTGACCGGCGGCCAGGCGCTCAACGTCCTCGCCATCCTCGGAATCGATGGGTCGACCGGAGAGGTAGTGTCGATCGGCATGAACGTCCCGAGCGAGCGACTCGGCCGGAAGGACGTTGTCAAGGTCGAAGGCCGAGAGTTGTCACAAAGTGAGGTGGACGTCCTTACGCTGATCGCCCCAGCAGCGACGATCAACATCATCCGGGATTACGAGGTAGTCGATAAACACCGCGTCGAACGGCCGACCGAGGTGTACGGCGTCCTGGAGTGTCCCAACCACCACTGCATTACGAACGAAGATGAGCCGGTCGAATCACACTTCGAAGTGTTGGACGAGGGCGTCCGGTGTGTCTACTGTGATACGATCGTCCGAGAAGACATCGCCGAACACATCCATACGCCCTGAGCCACTGAACCGAACAGTTAATCTTCGATTTCTTCACCCAACTCCTCGGCGAGTTCGTCCGCGTCGATGTCGCCTTCTTCGAGTAGTTCCTCGAGTTCGCCCTCGCCGCCCATTCCACCCATTCCGCCCATCATGCCGGGCATTCCCATTCCGCCCATGCCATCGATAATTTCCTGGATGACTACTCGATCGATACCTAGAAGATCGATCAGTTGCTGGGCGATCTGCTGTTTGCCCATCATCCACTGTTGGTTCATGGTGAGCTGGGGATCCGCGTCGATGTACAAACTCTCCTTCTCTACCTCGACGATCTCGGTCTCGGGTTCAGCTGCCTCCTCCTCGGCTTCGGTGTCCTCCGCCTCCTCCTCCGGTTCGACCACCTGTTCTTCCTCGACCGTGTCCGTCTCGAACCACACGTCGAGTTCCATGTCGAGGAGCATCTCCAACAGCCCCTCCGCTTGGGTTTCTCGGTCGGTTACTTCTTCGAGGACCTCCCACTCGTACTCGATGTCTTCACCAGCGAGCGGGTGGTTGAAGTTGACGCGGGCACGGCCACCGACGATGGTCTCGACCTGGCCCTGCTGGCCCTCGATCTGGACCTGTGCACCCGGATACCGGTCGTCTTCTGGAATCTTGTCTTTGCTGACCGTCCGGACTTGTTCGTCGTCGTATTCTCCGAATGCCTCCGTGGCTGGAACCACGACCGAGCCAGTCTCGCCGACCTCGGCACCAATAATATCGGACTCGACCGCTTCGAACACGTGGCCTTCGCCGAGGACGATCGTTCGTGGGGCGAACTCCTGTTCGGACTCCACCCCTTCCTCTTCGGCGACGGCGGGATCGGTCGTGTCGACGAGCGTTCCCCCATCGACGGTCCGAGCGGTGTAATCGATGCGTACGAAATCACCCTCCTGAAGTCCAGACTCGTCGTCCTCGGCCGTTGGCTCATCTGCGTCGGCCGCCTCGGCCGACGACTCGATGTCGGCCTCGTCCGTCTCGGCCTCGGAATCGTTGCTCATGTCGTGTCGGTACCGCGAAGCACTCTTAAGGACAACGTTTCGGGCCGCTCGTGGGATGCGGTCATCGCCGAAACTTTTCACCCACCCGTTCCCTCTCCCGGATATGTACGAGGTAGAGGTGAAAGTCCGGGCGGCTCATGGACCGGTCAAACTCCGATTGCGGGAACAGGGTGCCGAGGAGATCCGGGCCGTCCGCCAATTCGACACTTATTATAATGCGCCCCACCGGGACTTCGCCGAGACCGACGAGGCCCTCCGAATCCGTGAATCAATCCCGGTCGAGGATCTCACGGGGCAGGTTGCGACCACCGATCGAGCAGTCTTTCTAACCTACAAAGGCCCATTAGTCGAAGCGGCATCGAAAACGCGTGTTGAGGCCGAAACGACCATCGGTGATGAAACAGCGCTCGCGGACATACTCGAAAGCCTCGGCTTTCACCCGGCTGGAGAGGTTCGAAAAGATCGCGAGATCTACCGTCTCGACGGCTATACAGTTACCCTTGATGCAGTGAACGGGCTCGGAGAGTTCGTGGAAGTCGAAACCGAGGCCGAAGATGGTGGCATCGAAACGGCGCGAACCGGTGCCATGGAAACCCTCGAGCGCTTGGATCTGGACCCGGATTCACAGATCAGGACGTCCTACCTCCGGCTACTCCGCGAAAAGGATGAGTAACAGTAATAAAATAGGGCGCGAAGGTTTCCGAAAGTTATAGACAACGGCCTGCCAAACCCTCAGCCAACATGACCGAGCGGAACATTAGCGTCCAGGCGGCCGGCGGCCGCCCCGTCGAAGACCAGGCCGTCGAAATCGTCGAGCGTAAGGGATTGGGCCATCCCGACTCCATCTGTGACGGCGTCGCCGAGACGGTCTCACGGCGACTTGCTCGCCTTTATCTCGACCGATTCGACACTGTTCTCCACTTCAACACTGATGAAACTCAGTTAGTCGCTGGTAACGCCGATCCCAAGTTCGGCGGGGGAGAGATGCTCGAACCGATATATCTCTTGATCGTTGGCCGGGCGACGAAGACCTATCAGGGCGAACGCATCCCCACTGAAACCGTCGCGCTTGACGCGGCCCGGGAGTATCTCGACGAAAACTTTCCGAATCTGGACATCGGGTCTGACGTCGTGATTGACGTCCGACTCGGTGAGGGAAGCGGTGACCTCCAGGAGGTCTTCGGGGATGATACCTCCGTCCCCATGGCCAACGACACGAGTTACGGGGTCGGACACGCACCGTTGACCGAAACCGAGCGAATCGTCCTCCAGACAGAGCGACGATTGAACGGAGAGTACAGCGTCGAGCATCCAGAATTGGGCGAGGACTTGAAAGTCATGGGTAAGCGGCAACACGATCAGATCGACGTGACGGTGGCTGCTGCCATGATCGATCGGTACATTCACGATCTCGACGAGTACCGATCTGCCGTCGAGGAGGTCCGAACGTACGTGGCCGATCTGGCCAGAGAGTATACCGATCGATCGGTTACCGTCCACGTGAACACGGCTGACGATTACGACGAGGGGTCGATTTATCTGACGACGACCGGGACGAGTGCCGAACAAGGGGACGACGGTTCTGTCGGTCGGGGGAATCGGGCGAACGGTCTGATTACTCCAAACCGGCCCATGAGTATGGAGGCCACGAGCGGAAAGAATCCGGTGAATCACATCGGGAAGATCTACAATCTGTTGAGCACGGAAATAGCCAAGACGGTCGCTGAAGACGTTAGGGGGGTTCGGCAACTCCAAATCCGTCTCCTAAGTCAGATCGGCCAACCAATCGATCACCCTCACGTCGCGGATGCCGAGGTGGTCACGACTGACGACGTCGACGTCGGGGAAATCACGTCCGATATCGAGACGGCGATCGATACCGAGCTCGCAAACGTCACCGAAATCACCGAACGCATCGTCGCCGACGAACTGAGTACGTTCTGATGGGGACGACACCGGTTTATCCGCCTGTCTACTAGGGAATCGCATGCATCCACCCGGTGCCGATCAGGTCCTCGTTAGACACGGGGACATCGGCATCAAGAGCGAGCAGGTCCGCCGGTCCATGGAGGGCCAACTGCGGGACAACCTTGCAGCCGCCATCCAGGCGGACGGGATCGACGGCAGAGTCGTCCAGGAACGAACGCGGCTATACATTAGGCAACCAGCCGTCGCCGATTCCCGGAATGCAGTCGAGGTAGCGACAGACGCCGCGACGCGTGTCTTCGGCGTGGTCTCTGCCAGCCCGGCATTGCGCGTCGATCCCACCCTCGAGGCCATCACAGACGGACTCGCTGACAGCGCTCGAGAACTGTACGACGGGGGCCCGTTTGCCGTCAGAGCACGCCGGGCTGGCGATACCGATGCCCACCCCTTCGGGAGCCCGGACATCGAAGAAGCAGGGGGAACTGCTATCTGGGAGACAGCCGAAGCAGCCGGCCACGATCCGGAGGTCGACCTGGAGAATCCTGAACTGACGTTTTACGTCGAGTGTCGCTCCGACGATGCCTACCTCTTCGTCGAAAAACGTTCCGGGCCGGGTGGATTGCCACTCGGAACCCAAGCCCCACTCGTGGTCCTCGTCAGCGGAGGGATCGACTCGCCGGTGGCTGCCTGGAACGTCATGCGACGTGGATCACCAATCATCCCGGTCTACGTCGACCTTGGCGATTATGGAGGGCCCGATCACCAGGCGCGGGCGGCTGCCACGGTCGGATCCCTCGGCGAGTGGGCTCCAGGCCAAGACCTTACACTGCACGTCGCTCCAGGCGGTGATATCGTCGCAGAATTGGCGGAGTCGATGGGTGCCATGCGGATGTTGTCGCTCCGACGGTTCATGTATCGAGTCGGTGCCACGGTTGCCCGACGTGTGGGTGCAGCCGGGATCGTCAGTGGCGAAGCACTGGGCCAGAAATCCAGCCAGACGGCGGCCAATCTGAGCGTCACTAGCGCTGCGACCTCGCTTCCGATCCATCGGCCACTGCTGTCTATGGACAAACCGGAAATCGAGGCCCAAGCACGGGAAATCGGGACGTACGACGATGCCACGATCGATGCTGGCTGCAATCGGGTTGCGCCGTCGTTCCCAGAAACGCGTGCGGAGCTATCGACACTCGAGGCCGCCGAACCGGACGACCTTCTGGATCGGGCGGAAGACATTGGGGCACAGATACAGCCGCCACCGTGACGGGTGAGCGGTCGAAACCGCTTTGCACGGCGGCCTGCACCTCGTGGCCATGACGCGGGTCTGTCTCGTGGGCGCAGCCGACGTCAATCTCCGGTATCAGCTCCTCTCCTACGAGACGGCTCGCAATGCGTTGCTCACGTATGACTTATCAGAGCCGTTCGAAAACACGATCGCCCTGGACACCGTTAGTCTCGGAGCAGCCGTCTCCTTACTGAATGATCTCAACTGGTACTTGGTTCGATACGTCGATCAAGCGATGATACTCGAACCGTCCATTAGCGAAACAGAATGGCTTTCGCGGGCATTGGCGACGGCAATCCGTACTGACGAAATCACAGCCGCCGAATCCGGGCGATTTCTCAAAGTGTACGGTGTCCAGACTGGCAGCGAGGAGGCGGAATCGGACCAGGACGCCGTCGACGCGCCCGCCGACAAACCGAGACTCGTCGAACCGATGTTCGTGACACGAACCGGTGAGACCATTCCCGACTACGATCTCCAAGCCGTCGACGAGACGCTCCGTGTTCGAGTCACCGAGTCCGAGTTCGGAGCCTGACTACACGGCCTGGAGAACCACCGTCCCTCGAGGAGGGACGGATTGCCCACAGAACACCACGATGAAAAGTCAAAACCTAGAAGTACTGCTCCCGAAACCCCTATCCAAGTAATGGAGGGGCTCGGGACCGCTTCGTCGAAGGAAACCGGGGATTCGCCAGTCGTGCTCGTCGTCGAAGACGAGCGTGACTTGGCTGACGTCTTCTCCTCGTGGCTTGCGGACGCCTACGACGTTCGGACAGCATACACCGGCGAAGGGGCTCTAGACGCGGTCGATGATACGGTCGACGTCGTCTTACTAGACCGTCGGCTCCCGGACATCTCGGGTGACGATGTCCTCGGTCGCATCCGCGAGCGCGGCCACAGCTGTCGGGTCGCACTGGTGACCGCAGTCGATCCCGACTTCGACATCCTCAAACTGGATATCGACGAGTACCTTACAAAACCGATTACGGCCGATGATCTGCTATCCACCGTCGATCACCTGGCAACCCGCAACCGATCGGAGTCTGACTTACAACGATTTTTCGCCTTAGCCTCGAAACGAGATACACTCGAGGCCAATAAGACGCCGAGCGAACTCCGCCAAAGTTCTGCTTACCAAGTATTGACGGCTGAATTGGCAGATTTGCGTGATCAGGTCAACACACAGCTTACCGAGCAGGCCGAGCCGGGCAACGATACCTACCTCCGGTATCCCCGTCGACGCGTGGTATTCGACAGTATGCTACTCGCTGTTGTCCCAGCGGTCCTGATCGGAATCCATCTCGGATTCCCGGACGGACTCGAGCGAATTCTTGCCTACGGAACGCCGAGTCAGAACATCCTCGTTTCCCTCCTCACAACCGTCGTCCACGTGGATTTGGGGCATTTGGCCGGCAATATAATCGGATATGTCCTCATCGCCTCACTCACCTACGTCGTCTGTCTCCGGATCAGTGCCGCCAACTGGTTTTACCTGACCGCAGCACCTCTGGTGTTCGTCCTTCCCCTCCTGACCAGAGGGGTGGGGTACGGGCTGTCCGCGACGGTATACCCCGGCTACGCCACGCAGTTCCTCGGGTTCTCTGACGTAGTCGCTGGTTTCGTCGGCTTTCTCCTCGTCGCATTTCTGGTCCTCCTCCGGACCGTGTACGACCACCGAGATGTCTTTCTCGTCGGATCGTTCATGGTTCTCGTCGCACTCGACGTCTTGTTGGGAATCTTCGGCTCACCACTGGTCACCATCACCGCGGGCCTGACGGCAGTCTGTGGCCTTTGGATCATCCGAAATCGGGTCAAGGCGACTCGGAGAACAGAAACGGGAGTACCAATCCTCCTCAAACAATTCAGTGTCATCCTCCTCGTCACGATCGTCTTCGTCGGATTTGGTGTCGGACTCGTCCCCGCACAGACCCCGGGCACACAAGCGGTATGGATACTCGGCCACCTCCTCGGATTCGGCGTTGGGTTCGCCATCGCCATCGTCACCGCCCTTCTCGTCAATCTGTTTCCGATCCGTGACCGGATCCGCGAGCGGGGGCATCGGCTGCCGCGGCGCTTATTATAGTGGGTCGACCGGTCCGATCACTCGTCGAACAGCCCGGTCGAGAGGTACCGCTCACCCGAATCCCAAAAGATGGTGACGACGAGGGGATCATCGATACGGTCCCTGAGACGCCTGGCAACCCGTTTGGCAGCGAGGTTCGACGCGCCACTGGACTGGCCGACGAGAATCCCCTCGGACCGTGCCAGACGTCTGCACTCCGCCTCCGCCTCGTCGATTGTCACCGTCTCCACTTCGTCCAACAACGACCGATCGAGATTGTCTGAAACGAAGCCAGGCCCCATCCCTTGGAACTCGTCTTCGCCCGATTCGCCCCCCGAAAGGACGGCATTCTCCGCCGGCTCGACCCCGACGATGTCGATGGTAGGAACGGCTTCTCGAAGACGACGACCCGTCCCGCTGATGGTCCCTCCAGTCCCGATACCCGCCACGAATGCGTCTATCCGCCGGTCGCCGACCTGGTCCAGAATTTCCGGTCCGGTGGTCCGATAGTGAGCGTCAGGATTGGCCGGGTTCTCGAATTGGTGCATCTGCACGAAGGTATCACGCGCAGCCAGTTCGTCCGCCCGGGTCCGAGCAGCGGAAATATCCCCTTCAATGAGTTCCACTTCGGCCCCGTAGGCACGCATCAATGAGCGACGTTCGGGCGACTTCGAGGCAGGCATGACCAACCGAACGTCGTACCCTTTGGCAGCACCGACGACGGCGAGGCCGATCCCCGTGTTTCCGCTCGTGGGCTCGACGATCGTATCTCCCTGTTCCAAATCCCCCGCTTTCTCGGCTGCCTCTACCATCGCCCGAGCTGGGCGATCCTTGGCCGAACCGCCTGGATTTTTGGATTCGATCTTCGCTGCAATCGTCGTGCCATCAGGCGCCTCCACAGCGACGAGCGGCGACCCGATGGTTTCGAGAATATCGGCTTTCACTACAGACCGCTTCGGTATCCTCCCATTTACACGCCCTGTCCCCGGCAGAGCGTGCCTGGGCCAAACCGTCTTGACGCAGTACAACGAAACGCCTACATGGGATCTCGAGGGACGGTCCGGGATACCTACGTCGCGGCGCTTCAAAACGACCTGGTCGAACTGGCCGGGGACGAGCACCTCGCCGGCGTCGTCAGGAGACCGACGCCGTGGTTCTATGCGGAAATCGACTACAACTATCGGGCCCTGGGACCACCCGAGTCACTCCTCGAGGAATGCAAGCGCGTCGAGGCAAACTTCGAGGACCGTGGATACGCTGAGACAGCTGCTCTGAACGCAGCCTGGGAGGAAGTGGATTTTGCGAGACGGTACCGAGACTATTTGGATTCGGACGAGGCGCCGAACCCGGCATTGAACGACCTCTCCAATCGACTAGGGGACGGCGAAACGGTCGTTCTCGTCTGCTATGAAGGCGACGACAAACGGTGTCACCGCAGAATTCTTCGGGAGCAATTGGGCGGGGCATCCACGGCCCGCAGTCAGGAGTCCGGGCCCTCATCTCCGGGTGAGTAGCCACACAGTTATTGGTATCCCACGCCTACAACGTCTATGACCCTGGAAACGATGGAGCCCAACCCTGTTTGGGTGGGCGACGCATATGCAGACACGATAGACGTGTTACGGGCCCACGCCGACCAACTGACATTCAAGGTATGGGGTGGCGACTGGTGTAAGGACTGCCGCGCGTCACTCCCCGATTTTGCGGCTGCGCTCGAAGTCGCAGACGTTCCCGATGACCGCATTCACCATTTCGAGGTCGATCAGGACAAACAGGGACCCGGTGTAGACGAATACGGCATCGAATTCATCCCGACGGTGGTGGTCGAAGTCGATGGTGAAGAAATCGCCCGGTTTGTCGAGGAAGAGCCAGCACCGATTGCTGTCTACCTCGCCGATGAGATCGAAGCAGCCCTCGACTCCGACGCCAATCGCACTACCTGACCGAACAACTCAGCGTCCAGTCTTTGAGGTTGCCAGCTGTTCGTCGGCCCACTCGAGGGCCCGTTCGAGGCTGTGGCGCGGAGGCGAACACGTGAACGATCGACAGGCGTAGACTGTCGGCTCGCCGTCGACAGCCCCGCGCTGGGCCCAGATCGGGGGTGGATCTGGGAGGTCGAGGCGGTCGATCCAGTCGGCAAGTCCCGACTCGGTCGCGGGACGCCACGCAAGCAACCGATCGGGCACGTACGTCCCTGCCAGCGCCTCCAGCCAGTCCTCCGGGAGTGAGTCAGTCGAGAGCGTCAACTCGAGTGCGCCCGTCCGCACTCTATCGGTGGCCAGCGTCAACGATGCGTGCCGAAGTGGATCCGCTTGGATTTCGCTCCCGTGGGTTTTGACGACGGTTTCGGCGATCTCGGAGAAGCGATCGTCAGCCCGGAAATGATTCAGGTCCGCCAATACCATCGCCGCGACACCCGCACTGGACGGTGTGGATCGATCGTCCAATTCTTGGGGACGCGCGACGAGTCCCTCGCCACTGGCTGGCGTGAAGTACAGGGTGCCCGAATCCTGATCCCAGAATTCGCGTTCGATAGCCCCAGCGATCTCGAGGGCAAAGGCGAGGTGATCGACATCGCCACTGGCCTGATACGCATCGAAGGCAGCCCGTGCAACGAAGGCGTAATCTTCGAGATAGCCCTCCACGGCGACATCGCCGTCCTTGTATCGCCGGGAGAGGCGGTTAGGTTCTGCAGACCAGAGATGGTCCCGGACGAACGAGAGGGCATCTACGGCAGTATCGAGAAATTTTCTGTCGAGCACCACGCTGGCCTCGGCGTATGCCGATATCATGAGACCATTCCAGCCAGCAAGCACCTTCTCGTCGCGCCGAGGTCGAGGCCGGGCCTGGCGTGCCTGTAGGGCTGCCGCTTCGGCCGCCGAAAGAAGCGATTCCACGGCGTCGATGGTCATATCGTGTTCGTCGGCGATTGTCGCCAAATCTTTCGACTGGGTCAGTACCGTCGCGCCCTCGAAGTTACCCTGCTGGGTCACACCGTACCGATCACAGAATAGTTCCGCGGCCCGAGACGGGTTTCGCTCTCCAGGCAGGTGTGCTTCCATGGCCGACTCGACCGTAGTCGGCGTCCAGACGTAGTACGCCCCTTCCTCGCTTTCGCCGGTGTCGGTCTCACTCCGTGCGTCGAGCGTGCTAAAAAATCCACCCTCGGGGTGTTGAAGGTCCGCGGACACGAATTCGAGTGTGTCCACTGCCACTGTCCGGAACCGTTCGATTCCGGTCGCCTGAAAGGCGGCAAGATACGCCCGCGTGAGCTCTGCATTATCGTACAGCATCTTTTCGAAGTGCGGGACGATCCACTCCCGATCGGTCGTATACCGATGAAAGCCACCACCGAGATGGTCGTACATGCCCCGATCTGCCATGGCCCGAAGCGTCTCGACAGCCACTGTTCGATACTCCGCGCGATCCGTCCGATCGTGTGCTGTCAACAGTAAATGGATCCGGGCCGGGTGGGGGAATTTTTGCCCTCGTCCCCAGCCTCCGTACTCCCTATCAGCGCCCCGAATGGCCGATTGTGCAGCCGATTCGAGGAGAGAATCGTCGGGCGTCGTGGGTTGGTCAGGAACCGATTCGAGATCGTCTTCGATGGCAGCGGACCACTGGGTGGCACGCTGTTCGAGTTCCGCTCGTTCCTCGGGATCGGCCCACGCCTCGTGAATGTCGGTGAGCAATTGGCGAAATCCCGGTTGGCCCCGCCCGGACTCGGGTGGGAAGTAGGTTCCAACGTAAAACGGATCGCCAGATGGCGTGAGAAAGGCCGATAGCGGCCAGCCACCCTGCCCGGTTACTTGCTGACAGATAGACATGTAGATACTGTCGACATCTGGCCGTTCCTCCCGGTCGACCTTGATCGGGACGAAATGCTCATTCAACAGTGACGCGATTTCTTCGTCCTGAAAACTCTCCTCCTCCATGACGTGACACCAGTGACAGGCCGAATAGCCGATCGAGAGAAAGATCGGTTTGTCCTCGGTTTCGGCAGCGTCGAGGGCCTGGTCGTCCCATGGTTGCCAGTGGACCGGGTTATCGGCGTGCTGCCGGAGGTAGGGACTTTGCTCGCCGTCCAACCGATTCTCGCTCGTAGGCCGTGTCATTGAATCCCGGTAGGTGGTCACCACTGGTAAAGGCGTTTGCCTGTATGCCCAAGGGGAACCTTTACACTCGGGTGTCTCCCCCACTCCGGTATGGCTGAGGCAGTGTTGCTAGTCGGTGGAGGCGGCCGCGAACACGCCATCGCGCGGTCGCTCACGACTGGCGACTGTGCGCTCTATGCGTGCGCTGGGACCCGAAATCCAGGGATCGCCCGCCTTGCCACTGGATTCGAAACGCTGGAAGCCACGAATCCATCTGCCGTCACCGAATACGCGACGCGGGTCGGTGCCGATATAGCGATCGTGGGACCAGAAGCGCCCCTGCAGGCGGGGGTCGTCGACGCACTTGATGGGGCCGGCATCTACGCGTTCGGGCCCACCGAAGCGGACGCCAGAATCGAGACTGACAAGGCCTACCAACGTCGGTTCATGCGCCGGCACGACATTCCCGGGTGCCCCGAATTCGAAACCTTCGACGAACCCGAGGCCGCGTGTGACTACATCGACGCTGCCGATCGCGATCTAGTTGTCAAGCCAGCAGGGTTAACCGGGGGGAAGGGGGTCCGGGTGATCGGTGATCAAGTCACCCCCTCGGAGGCCAAAGCCTACATCCGTGAATCCGAGTACGAACGGCTTGTCCTCGAAGAACGGCTCATCGGTGAGGAGTTTACGATCCAGGCGTTTGTCGCCAATGGCGACGTTCGGGTGACACCGGCTGTTCAGGACCACAAGCGTGCCTACGAGGGCGATGAGGGGCCCAATACCGGCGGAATGGGGAGTTACTCCGACACGACACTGGAACTTCCGTTCATGACAGAATCGGAGTACATGGACGCCGTCGACATCATTCGCAAGACAGCCGATGCCCTCGAGAGCTACAAGGGGATTCTGTACGGCCAGTTCATGCTGACGGCAGCGGGCGTCAAAGTGGTCGAGTTCAACGCGAGGTTTGGGGATCCCGAGGCGATGAATACCTTGCCGATCATGCAGACAGGACTCCTCGATATCGTGCGAGCGGCCAGGGACGGCGAGTCACTTCCACGATTGACGTTTCGTCCACAGGCAACAGTGTGTAAATATGCAGTCCCGGCAGGATATCCGACGGCACCCGAGTCTGGTGCCAAAGTGACCATCGATGAGGAAACTGTCGGAAATGCCCACCTATTCTATGCGAGCGTTGACGAGCGGGCAGATGGGATCTATACGACCACATCGCGAGCGTTCGCCCTCGTCGGGGTGGCGGCATCGATTTCGGCTGCAGAGGAAATCGTAGAGGCTGGGTTCGAAGGGCTCAACGAGGACGATCTCCGGGTCCGCCACGATATCGGAACCGAAGCCCTGGTTAAACAGCGAATCGACCACATGACCGACCTTCGGCAGTGAGTAAACTGCCCGGGGGAATCGGTATGCAAAGCAATCGAGATATGGAGCCAACGAGGCCGAACGGAGACCGAACGGCGTTCGGGTGGGCACCGAGAGAAGTGTGCGAAGCGTCGGGCTCCCTCCCGGAGCCATTCGCTCCCGGAGCAGGCGACCCAACGGAGCGAGGCCGATGAACGTCAGAGTCTCTGGAGAAACGAGTACGGACGAGGCCCAAGCGATCGCTATCGCCATCGCCGAGCGGTTTGGTCATCCAGTCACAGTCATGGATCGATCGGGCGAAGAACTGGCCAGTGCCCCAGCAGAACCGACCGAGGAACCGGCCTCCGATGCCGTCGAAGCGGACGAACTTGGACCAACCGAGCGGGAGCGTCGGCTCACCGAAGAGATCGAGGAGATTCACCAGGGTGGACCCGAACGGTATCGCGAGGAGTTACCCGAACAAGGCAAACGGTTCGTCCGTGATCGAATCGAACACTGGTTCGGATCCGACGGTTTCTTGTTCGAAGACGGGACCTTCGCGGAATTCGATTCTGCCGAGCAACTCCCAGCCGATGGGATGATCACGGGTGGCGCGGATTTCGAAGGCCGAGACGTCCACTTCATGGCCACGGACTATACCGTCAAACGGGGGAGCATGGCGGCGAAAGGGGTCGAGAAATTTCTCAGGATGCAAGAGCGCGCCCTGAAGACCGGCAATCCTGTGCTGTACCTGATGGACTCCTCGGGTGGCCGGATCGATCAGCAGACCGGATTCTTTGCTCATCGTGAGGGTATCGGGAAGTATTATTACAACCATTCACGGCTCTCCGGCCGCGTCCCGCAGATCTGTGTGCTCTACGGTCCCTGTATCGCGGGGGCCGCGTACACACCGGTCTTTGCGGACTTCACCGTGATGGTCAAAGAAATGAGTGCGATGGCCATCGCCAGCCCCCGAATGGTCAAAATGGTGACTGGTGAAGACGTAACGATGGCCGAACTCGGTGGCCCAGAGGTCCACGCCAAACATTCCGGGAGCGCGGATTTGATCGCCGATGACGAGGACCACGCACGCGAATTGGTGGCTACGCTTGTTGGGTACTTGCCACAGAACTGTGAGCAGTCACCCCCACAGACAACGGGCCGCCCACCTGCCCAATCCCCCGAAGGCATTGATAGCGTGATTCCGCAGGAGCCAAATCGGGGCTATCAGATGGAGGCGGTGATCCGCCGCGTGGTGGATCGGGACTCGTGGTTCGAACTGCAGCCAGCGTACGGATCGGAAATACTCACCGGGTTCGCCCGCATCGACGGCCGCCCGATCGGCATCGTAGCAAACCAACCCACACAGCGGGCGGGTGCGATCTTCCCCGACGCAGCCGAAAAGGCAGCCGGGTTCATCTGGACCTGTGATGCCTACAACATTCCCCTACTGTATCTAGTGGATACACCCGGCTTCATGGCTGGTGGGGCAGTCGAGAAAGAAGGCATTCTCGAGAAAGGCAAGAAGATGATCTATGCTACGTCTGCGGCGACCGTCCCCAAACAGTGTGTGATCGTCCGAAAGGCATACGGCGCGGGAATCTACGCGATGTCCGGCCCGGCGTACGATCCCGAATCCACCATCGCGTTACCCAGCGGTGAAGTGGCAATCATGGGCCCGGAGGCCGCGGTCAATGCAGTGTATGCGAGTAAACTCGCAGCTGTCGAGGACGGGGCCGAGCGAGACCGCCTCGAGGCCGAACTCCGTGAGGAGTACCGAGAGGACATCGACGCGATGCGCATGGCGAGCGAGGTTGTCATCGACGAGATCGTCCCGCCGAGTTCGCTCCGAGCGGAGTTACAGGCCCGGTTCGAGTTTTATGCAGATCTCGACAAGGAACTCCCCTCGAAAAAACACGGCACTGTTCTATGAGTCGGCGCTAGTCGTACTCGTAAAACCCACGTCCGGTCTTCTTTCCGAGATCTCCGGCCTCGACCTTCCGAGCGAGGAGATACGCCGGCCGGAAGCGCTCACCTAACTCGTCGTGGAGCGTCTGGCTGGCGTGAAGACAGATATCCAGCCCGATGTGATCCGCCAACGCCAACGGCCCCATTGGGACGTTCGTCCCGAGTTCCATTCCCCGATCGATATCGGCTTTCGATGCGACTCCCTCGTCGTAGGCACGGATCCCCTCGTTGATCCAGGGCATGAGAATCCGGTTGGTAACGAAGCCGGGCTTATCGTCGGACTCCCACGTCTCCTTGTCGAGTGCAGCAGCAAATTCGTGGCCGAGTTCGACCACGAACGGTGCCGTCCGTTCGCCGACGACGATTTCCACCCCTCGCATCCGCGGGACCGGATTCATGAAATGGATACCGATCACCTGGCTTGGCCGGTCTGTGGCGGCCGCCAGTGCGGTAATCGAAAGCGTCGACGTGTTGGTCCCAAGAATAACATCTGAGGCCGTCATCCGATCGAGATCCGCCAAGACGTCACGCTTGACGCGCAAGTCCTCGACGACTGCTTCGATACATAGCTGGCAATCGGCCAGGTCTGATAGGTCGGTCGTTCCGTGCACTCGTTCCCGAGCAGCCGTGGCCTGGCTCTGAGTAAGCTCACCCCGATCGACCGCCCGGTCGAGCCCAGATTCGACTGCCTCCAGGCCGTCGTCGACAAGCGAGTCGTCGACGTCCCGAATGGTGACATCAAACCCGGCCGCTGCAGCCACCTGAGCGATACCACTCCCCATCGTCCCCGCGCCCACGACACCGATCCGGTCAACAGCATCCATAGACATCGACATGGGGAAAACCTGGGTGAGGCTGTCCCTAAGTCTACCGTCCGCAATTACGGGCTCGATGGTGGTCGGCCCGCCGTATTCAAGACCCAGCCCCGCAAATGCGACAGTGTGAGCGACGAGGATCCACGTCACGAGCGCCTCTCGTCCCATCTAGCTCCTGATTCACACAACTCGTTCCGCGGGTGGCATCGACACCATAATCCACTGCGAATCATGCTCAATTACGTCGTGATCGTCATCTGCCGGATCTCCCCCAGCCTCCGGGCGAAACGGTGGCTGCTTCGGCGGCTCGGCATGTCCATCGAGGCTGGCGCCGTCTTCGCCCTGGAAGCGACGCCCGACGTGTTTTATCCGCAATTAATTACCATCCAGGCCGACGCGATCGTAGGGTACGACGCGACGATCCTCTGTCACGAGTTCCTCCAGGACGAACTCAGAACCGGACCGGTTCGGATCGGAGAACGGGCGATGATCGGTGCAGGCGCCATCGTATTACCCGGCGTCGAAATCGGAGCGGACGCCCGAGTCGCAGCCAACTCACTCGTCGCCTCCGACGTGCCAGAAGGCTCGACCGTCGCTGGTGTCCCCGCAGAACCGGTTGACGGGAAGCGAACACAGCGTTAAGCATTTTTCGATACCCCCTCTTGACTCCGTATGGACTACGAAGAGATGCTCGACCGGGGAATCGAGGAAACCCCCGATATCGAGGACGGTTCAGAACGGTTCGACGGTCCCGATCCGGAGGTCCGGCAAGAAGGAAACGTAACTGTCGTCGAGAATTTTCAGGACTTGTGTAACAACCTCGACCGCGATGCGGATCATCTGATGAAGTTTCTGCAAAACGAGTTGGGAACCAGCGGCCACATCGACGAATCGGGGCGAGCACGCCTAACCGGCGAGTTCGGTTCGAGTCGGATGGCTGACGCAGTCGAGGCGTACACAGAGACCTACGTTCGCTGTCCGGAATGTGGCTTACCCGACACCAGACTCGAACGCGAACAGGGGGCAGTGTTGCTCAGATGTGAAGCCTGTGGTGCGCGCTCGACTGCGGGTTCCTAACTGACTCGACCCACGGTGCCCGAGGTCAGCTCGAGGCAATCGATCGGATGACGGTGGGCCTGAACGCGTCGGACCACAGACGTAGCAGCGTCGATCCGACTCGTCAACCCAGCCGTTTCAGCGTCTTGAGGTCGTGTTCCGTTCGCATGAATTCGGCCAACCGTCGACTGTTGTGACAGTTGGGGCAGTGAAAGGTTTCGTTGGGGGCTGGTAACTCCCCAGGCGTGGCTTCCCACTCTTTTGCGCACTCCGCACACAGTAAACGGACGTACGTCTCCTCCATGTATGCCAACACATCCCGGTGATCGCTCAAAAGACTTGTGCGCCGGCGAGAAAAATCAGGCCGTCTGGACGCCTTCAGCCTCGAGGAGTTCCTTGTACCGGTTTCGGATCGTTACTTCCGAGACGTTGGCGACCTCCGAAACTTCGCTCTGCGTGACCTTTTGGTTGGTCAGGAGTGCGGCCGCATACACGGCTGCTGCCGCGAGGCCGACTGGGGATTTTCCGCTGAGTTGCCCGGCCTGCCGACCGCTCTCGATCAGATCTCGCGCCTGTCGTTCGACCTCGTCCGAGACATCCAAGTCCGAAACGAACCGGGGGACGTAGCTCTCGGGGTCTGCGGGTTTGACTTCCAACTTCAATTCCTTGACAATGTACCGGTAGGTACGCGTCAACTCCATGTGGTCGACTCGAGAGACGCGTTCGATTTCGTCGAGGCTGCGAGGCGTTCCGGCTTGGCGGGCTGCTGCGTATAGTGCCGCCGTGGCGACTCCCTCAATGGACCGTCCGGGGAGAAGGTCCTCGGAAAGCGCTCGCCGATAGATCACCGATGCGGTCTCACGGACGTTCTCCGGCAGTCCCAGGGCACTCGCCATCCGGTCGATCTCACCCAACGCCTGTTTGAGATTGCGCTCTTTCGAGTTCCGGGTTCGGAACCGCTCGTTCCACGTCCGGAGGCGTTGCATCTTTTCGCGCTGGTTCGAATTCAGCGACCGACCGTATGCGTCCTTGTTCTGCCAGCCGATATTCGTCGAGAGCCCCTTGTCGTGCATCATCTGGGTCGTCGGGGCCCCGACACGGGACTTCTGATCGCGTTCACCGGCGTCGAACGCACGCCATTCGGGACCGCGATCGATCTCGTTCTCTTCGATTACGAGGCCACAGTCCGTACAGACTGACTCCCCGTGCTCTTCGTCGGAAACGACGCGGCCGCTACACTCGGGACAAACGTCCTGGTGGGTCGTTTCGGATTCTGTCTCCTCCTCAATGCGTTCTTTCGGGTTTCGGATGCTAGTTTCACTCATTTGGATTGTCACGTGGGTGCGAAAGCCACCTCTCCGCCGGTGGCTTGTCTTCACTTATAGTAAGTCCGTAACTCTTATAAATCTTTCGCAAGCCTGGCTACGGTATCGCATGACGGGGGGCCGATATCCGTTACACCTTCACATGTCATCTCTTCGCACGTGGGCAACGTTACTGCCCCTCAGACGGTGAATAATTCGTCGTCCCTGGGGACTGACAACAGACCAACGCGTGCACCCGCATCCAACCAGCCGTGTCCGTAGGCGAACGCTGCGAGTGCGTTCACCGGATCGTCGTCAGTACGAAAATGACGACCATCGGCCAGATAGGATTCAGCCATTTCATAGCAGTCCTCAGCTGCAGTTGCCAGGGGCGTATCGGAGGGTGGAGCGATCTCTGCAGCGTCGAGTGCCGCAGCCAACAGCCGTTCGTACCGGTCGGTCTTTTCCTGGAGTTCGGCAGCCATGCCCCTCGATATGCCACAACCGCCCTTATAGTAGGGGATACTGGGGCACTGACGGCTATCTCCGGAGCTATACAAGTCCCTTGGCGGAACGTACAAACAGCTTCACGGTGAAGTGAAACGCATGCCAGACGACACGGTCGAACACCGTCGACTCATCATCGCTGGGACTGGAATCGCCGGCCTCACGGCCGCGATCTACGCAGGCCGCTCGAACAATGACCCTCTCGTTCTGGAAGGGGATGAACCAGGGGGACAACTTACCCTTACGACCGACGTGGCGAACTATCCTGGGTTTCCCGAGGGGATCGGAGGGCCAGAGTTGGTCCAGCGGATGAAAGAGCAGGCAACTCGATTCGGTGCCGAAATCGACCACGGGATCGTCGTCGACGTCGATGACTCGAGTGACCCCCTTCGTGTCGAACTCAAAACAGGCGATCAATACACCTGTGACGCGTTCATCGCCGCGTCCGGGGCGAGCGCCCGAACGCTCGGCGTCCCGGGCGAAGACGAGTTAATGGGATACGGAGTTTCGACGTGTGCGACCTGCGATGGTGCCTTTTTCCGCGGGGAAGACATGCTCGTCGTCGGCGGTGGAGATGCAGCGATGGAGGAGGCGTGTTTCCTCACGAAGTTCGCCGACACAGTCTACGTTGCTCATCGAAGAGAGAAATTCAGGGCTGAGGATTACTGGATCGACCGCCTCATGGAGCACGTGGACGCGGGCGATATAGAGATCCTGCGGAACACCGAACTGCTGGAGATCACTGGTTCGGCTGACGATGGAGTGGATTACACCGTCCTCGCCAGGAACGAAACCGGCTATCCGAAAGAAAACCTCGACGAACCGGAGACGGAGACGTTCGAACTCGACGTCGGCGCCGTGTTTTTGGCGATCGGGCACACCCCGAACACGGGGTACCTCGAGGGGACGGCGGTCGAGATGGACGATGCGGGCTATGTCGTCACGGAAGGGGGTCGGGGCGCTGGTCAGACGAAGACGGGCGTGGACGGTATATTCGGTGCCGGTGACGTCGTTGATTTCCATTATCAACAAGCCGTCACGGCCGGTGGCATGGGAAGCAAGGCAGCACTGGACGCGGACGACTATTTAGAGGAGACGGTGCCCAGGGAGACGGAACAATCCACGGAAGCCAGCGCTGCCGGTGACGACTGAGTACCGACGACCCAGTAGATCCTTACGTCGCGACGGCACAGTCCGCCCATGGCAGACGAGACCGTCACGGTGGAACTTTCGACCGAGGATGCAACGGACGAAATCGAAGTGTCGACCTCACTCCTGAGCGCTCTCAGAGAAGGCGACGAGTCAGATCCAACTGTCGTCGCTGATATTGCGATGCTAGGCCTCGCTCAGCAGGTCCATGCAGCTGTTCACCACGGCCATGGCGAGACGAACGATGAGCTTCAGACGGCTGAGTCCGTCACCATGGACCTCTTCGAAGACCGATTCGGCCAGAGTTACGGTGAGATGACCGGCCACCAGCACTAACTGTCGACACTGTAGGACAGCACGACCCCATCGTCGAGCCGTTTGACGTCGTCGAGTGTAAGTTGGACATACGGAGCGTCGAAGCCCGGACCGTCCACGAGGGTGGGTGAGTCGCGACCACCGATCACCAGAGGAGCGACGTACACGCGCAGTTCGTCGACGAGATCCGTCGCCAAGAGCCCGGCGATGAGTTCCCCACCGCCCTCGACCATGAGCGAGGAAATCCCGGCCCGTTCCAGTTCAGCCAGTGCCTTTTTCAAGTCGACACGGTCGTCCCCGGCCACGATGACCGAAGCGCCGTTCTCGGTCGCAGTCACCCGATCGTCAGGTGTGGCCGAGGAGGATGTGAGTAGGTAGGTGTGTGCGCGGTCGTCGAACACAGTTGCTGAGACCGGTGTCCGCAATCGGGAGTCAGCAATAACGCGGGCCGGTTGTGCGTCGTCATCTGGTGCGTCGAGGAGTGACTCCTCAGACACTGTAAGCGAGGGGTCGTCCGCGAGGACCGTCTCCACCCCGACCATCACGGCGTCGCTCCTCGCTCGAAGTTCGTCCACCCGTCGAAAGTCATCGGCGCCGCTCATCGTGATTTGCTCGCGCTGAGGGGTTGACAGCTTCCCATCAGCACTCATCGCTGCGTTCACGACCACGTCCATGCCGGTGCACAGGCCACCACAGAGGGAAACCTCTTCGGTCGAAGGGACCTTCTTGGTCCAGCGTCGATAGCGTGGAATACGGAGTGATTGGATTGCCTGTTCTCACGGTGGACGAACTCACGAAATATTACGGTCCCGTTCGGGGGGTTGAAGACCTCTCCCTTACGGTCGAACGTGGCGAAGTCTTCGGATTTCTCGGGCCCAACGGAGCGGGGAAGACGACCACTATCCGCACGATGCTGGGATTTATGGCTCCCACTGCTGGTGGTGGGACCCTCCTGGGCCGGGACATTACGAACCAGGCGGCACTCCGAGAAGCGAAACGTCACGTCGGGTATCTCCCAGGAGATCCCACGTTCGATGATGACGTCACCGGGAGGCGGTTTCTCGAGTACCACGGTGAGCTCAAGGGAGCAGACCGGTTGGATGTGCTCCTCGATCGGTTCGATCCGCCCCTCGATCGGCCAATTGGCGAGTATTCCCGTGGCAATCGGCAAATGCTCGGGATCGTCCAGGCGTTTATGCACGATCCCGATCTCGCGATCATGGACGAACCCACCTCCGGGTTAGATCCCCTCAAGCAAGCGACCTTCAACGACTTCGTTCGGTCCGAAACCGACCGAGGAACGACGCTGTTCTTTTCTTCTCACGTCTTGAGTGAAGTTCGCAAAGTCTGCGATCGTGTCGGGATCATTCGAAACGGGCACCTGGTCGAACTCGCGGACATCGGGGAACTGCTCGCACGCAGCGGACGGTTGGTCCGAGTGTCCGTCGCGGAATCGCTCGAGCCGGCCGATCTCTCGCTCGGAGGCGTCCACGATCTGGTCGTCGACGATGGAGAACTCCGATTCATGTTCACCGGCGAATACGACCGGTTGCTCGAGGCCCTGACGGCGTTCACTGTGCAGGACCTCGAGGTCGTAGAAGCCCCGCTGGAGGAGGTATTTATGCGGTTTTACGGAGACAAGCCCGACGAAACCGCCGGTGGTGAATCGAATGTTTGAGATCGCACGCTACGAGATCGAACGCCGTCTCACGGGCGCTGTAGTGCTGAGCGTCCTCATCGCTGTCTTCGGTGCGTTCATGTTGGCGTTTTTCCCGTCAGTACAGGCCAGCGGAGCGGCGATCGAGGAGTACGTCAAAAATCTTCCCCCGGCCTTGCGAACGTTGTTTGGTGTGGAGTCGATGACGTCAGTCGGCGGGTTTCTCGCCGTGGAGCTATACCAGTTTATCTGGGTGCTCCTCCTCGGCGTCTACCTTGCCTACCGGGCAGCCTCATTGATCGCGGGTGACGTCGAAACTCGCCGGATCGATCTGCTTCTCGCCACCCCGGTTTCTCGGAGTCGGATCCTCTACGAACGTTTTACAGCACTCGTCCCGACAGTTCTCCTCGTCAACCTCGTGACGGTACCTGTGATTTACCTCGGTGTCGTCCTGCTCGGAGAATCGCTCAGTCCCGTTCGTCTCATCGCCGTCCATCTCCTGTCGATACCGTACCTGTTGGCGTGTGCAGGCATCGGGCTGGTCCTCTCGGTCGCTGGAACATCTGAGAGCAGAGCGTCCCGGATTGCACTTGGACTGGTCTTCTCGTTGTTCCTAGTCGACTCCCTGGCCACAACAACGGAGTATCCCTGGGTTGGGGCTGTCGCGCCATCGCGGTACTACGATCCCACGGCAATTCTCACTCGAGGAGATATCGACCTGATGGGCGGACTAATTCTGGTCGGCATGACCGTTGTACTCCTCGGAGTCGCTCGTGAACTTTTCCGACGCCGGGACGTCGACTGATCGAGTTACGAGCGAATTCGGCTGCCAGACCGACGGCAACGATTTTAGTGCGGTGGGGGCGAAGCGAACTCCGATGACACTCGAGGAGCATGCCGAGGAGCTTGCCTCCGACCTCGGCGTCGACAAAGCGGAGGTCAGAGAGGACTTGGAGAATCTGGTCGCCTATAGCGTTCCGATGGACGAGGCGGTCCAGAGCTT
>CAZKGF010000002.1:0-524 GCA_964552115.1 uncultured Halobacteriales archaeon | reverse complement strand
TGGTAGCGGAGAGGCTCAGACTGGCGAGCCATCGCCCAAATCCCTCGCCGACGTTACCACCGAAGATTCGGGAGTGACGGTGACGGCCGTCGTCCTAACCGCCGGCAAACGTTCCATCCGGTACCAGGGTGAGGATCACGTCATCTTCGAAGGAGAACTCGCGGACGAATCCGGTCGCATCTCGTACACCGCCTGGGAAGACTTCGACCTCGAACCGGGCCAGACCGTCCGAATCGGTAATGCCGGCGTCCGGGAATGGGAGGGAGACCCCGAACTCAATCTCGGCGAGCGAACGACTATCGAAACCGTAGATACCAGTCTCGATATCGACGCTGAGATCGGTGGAAAGGCAAAGCTCGCGACCCTGACGCCGGGCGACCGAGGCGTGACAGTCGAGGTCGTCGTTGAAGAGGTCGAGCGGAAAGTCATCGACGGGAGAGATGGAGAGACCGAGATCCTCTCCGGCGTCATTGCCGACGATTCCGGCCGCCTTCCTTTCACGGACTGGGACCCCCACGACATCG
>CAZKGF010000001.1:31404-39369 GCA_964552115.1 uncultured Halobacteriales archaeon | reverse complement strand
GGTGCGTTTTGGCTTCGAACCATCCTCCCGTGGTTTCCACCTGCGGTTCATCTAGCTGTCGTCGATCCTGGCGTGGGAACAGAGCGAGATGCGCTCGTCGTCCGTGCCGGCGGACACGCCCTTGTTGGTCCCGATAACGGCGTCCTTATGCCTGTTGCTCGGGCCTTCGCGGACGAGGCAGGAGTAGAGGCGTTCCGCGTAGAAACCGGGTCAGGAACGGGCGGTGATCCCGCCACGGTATGGCCGCCGGATCCAGCCAGTTCCACGTTTCATGGCCGGGATGTCTTTGCACCAACCGCCGCCAGAGTCCACGAGCACGGAATCGAATCCCTCCAGTCACTCACGGGACTCGAACCGGCCGAGTCCGTCGTCGACCTGAAATTGCCAGAGCCGACGATTACCGACGACGGCGCCACTGGGACTGTCCTCGCCGTTGACGGGTTTGGAAACGTCATTACGAACGTCCCTGGCGACGTGCTGACTGACCATTTTGGTGGAGACGTCAAAGCAAACGGAGTCTGGGCTGCAGCGAGGCGGACGTACGCCGAGGTCGAACGTGGACACCGTGTGGTTACCGTCGGCAGTCACGGTAATGTCGAGTTGGCCGTCAATCAAGGACGTGGGGACGAAACATTCGGTGTCCGAACGGGTGGGCGAGTCCGGTTGTCTTGGTAGTCGAGTACTACCTCCTCCCCGCGCTGAAGCGCCAGATGTTCTCTTCGCATCTCCGTAACCGAGGCTAGATCCTGGTGGTCTCGACATCGATCATACAGTAGCTACGTTCGGAGTGGACGTTGCCCAGCCGCTCCGCACGGTCTGAAAGATGTAAAATAGGAATTCTATCGGATTCGAGCCTAACCGGCTTACTCGGCAGCGATGACGTCGTCGATGCGGACGATCATCGTCGCCGCTTCCGTCGCCGACTCGACAGCCTCGTGTTTGACGGCAGCGGGATCGAGGACTCCGTACTCGACAGGGTCGCCGACTGTCCCTGTCTGGCCTTCACTGATGAGGCCCGCTCGACCAGTCTCGTCGTGTTTGGCTCGCAGATCGACGAGAGCGTCGATCGGATCCATCCCGGTGTTCTCGGCCAGCGTGCGCGGGAGCACGTCAACGGCATCAGCAAATGCCTCGACGGCGAGCTGTTTGCGTCCTTCCACACTCGCGCCCTGGCTGCGGATCTCGTTCGCGATGGAAATTTCCGTTGCACCCGCGCCAGCGACGACACCGCCCGCTTCCAACGAGGCAGTGACGACATCGATGGCATCGCGAAGGGCTCGCTCGAGTTCGTCAACCACGTGGTCCGTTCCACCGCGTGCGAAAATCGTCACAGATTCCGCAGCTCGGCCGCCTTCGATAAATGCCAGTTCCTCGTCGCCGTACTTTTCGACGTGGACAGCCTCGGCACTGCCAAGATCGTCGGCCTCCAGAGAGTCGACCGAGCCCACCCGGCTTCCGCCGGTTGCTTTGCCGATTGCTTGGGCATCGTCATCGTCGACGCCTTCGAAAGCCAAGATACCCTCCGTTGAAAGCGCAGCTGCGACGCGGTCGTCGATATCACCGGTTACGAAAGCCACCTCGACATTGGCTGCCGCCAAGTCTGCAGCATACCCTTCGAGTTCGGCTTGTTCGGCCTCGATCGCTGCGTTGAGTTGATCGACGTTCGAGACGTTATACTCGGCGTCGATATTCGATTCCGCAACTTCAAGATCGGCGTCGATGATGCCGATCGACGCATCCTCCACGCTCCGAGGCATGTTCTCATGAACTGGTTCTTCGTCCACGATCACGCCCTCGAGGAGTTCGGTGGCGCTCGATGACGCACCAGTCTGCGTATGGATGGTAACGTTCGACCGGTCGACCGATCCGTTTGACTGGACGTGACGGATTGCCTCGACTACCGTCTTCGCGAGGGCAGTTGCGTTAACATCCCCCGTCCCCTTGCCGGTCATACTGGATTCGGCGACCTGGTGGAGTTGTTCGTCGTCGACATCGCCGGCAAGAATAGCCTCGTCGATGGCTTCGTGGGCGATCTGGCCGGCTGCGTGATAGCCTTCGACGATCGTCGTCGGGTGAACGTCGTCGTCCAAGAGACCTTCTGCTTTCGCGAGGAGTTCGCCCGCCAGGACTGCTGCCGTCGTCGTCCCGTCACCGACCTCCTCCTCTTGGCTTTGGGCGACTTCGGTAATCATCTGGGCCGCTGGATGTTCGATGTCCATCTCCTCGAGAATTGTCGCTCCGTCGTTCGTGATAACGACATCCCCGTCGTCCGAGACGAGCATCTTGTCCATCCCGCGAGGGCCAAGCGTCGTGCGTACCGATTCACTGACGGCCTTCCCCGCTGTGATGTTCGACGATTGTGCGTCCTTTCCTTGTGTCCGCTCAGAGTCCTCACTGAGAATGAAGAGGGGCTGTGCGCCCATGCGTTGCTGGCCGGATTGAGACATGGCTGGTAACCTCACCTAAGTCATCGTAAGCGGTTCTATATAAACGTTGTGGAGCTCCGCCACCAGCTGGCGAGCCCACGGCCGCCACTCGGAGGAACACGGCCGACGTGGTCATCACTGTCCGAGGGATTTTAGTGTCCCACTGCGGAGTTCCGGGCGAGCGATGTTGGAGCTGGAGCACGGCTTCCGGGTGGTCGATGTACACGTCGAACTCGAACCCGATGAAGGGCGACGGCCTCGAGCAGCCGGTGACCCGGAAAGCCTCGAGCGTGAGATGCACCAAGCCGGTGTGGTTCGATCCATCGTCTTCCCCGGCGACCGACAAGGGAGTTATCTGAAAGCCAACAATGCCGTTGCACGGATGAGTGTCGGCCGGCCGTTCGTGGCGGTGGCCAGGATTAACGGGGCGTTAGATCCCGGAGACGGAGCCGGTGCCCGCCTGCGGAATCTAACAGCCTCTCGAAACGATATCCACACCTCTCCGGATGACGTCGAACAATACGCCTATGACGACCGATTTGCAGGGTTCAAACTCCATCCCGCGGCCGACGGGCTTCCCGACGAACAGGTTCTCGAGCGATTGGAAGCGGTCGGACTACCGGTGCTCACGTATGGTGGGTCGGGCTTCCCTCCCGAGTCCATCGAGAATACGCTCCTCGCCTACGACTTTCCGCTCATCGTGTCCCACTTCGGCGGTCATCCGCTTCGGTCGGATTTGATGGAACGCTCCATTGATATGTTGGATCGACACGATCGGTGTTTTCTGGATACCAGTTACGTCCGCTATCGAGACCCACTCGAGCGGGCGATTATGGAGCACCCGGATAGAGTCATGTTCGGGACGGGCGCACCGGACGCACACCAAAATGTAGCACTGATGGAGATTTTGACCCTCGACGTCCCCGAAGATGCGATGCGGAAAGCGTTTAACAAGAATGCAGCGCGAATTATCGAGGAACTCGCAGCTTAAATCCTACCGCCAATCGTAGACGCTGACTGCTCGCTCGTCGCGAGACGACCGGCCGTTCGGATTGCGGCGCGGCGGCCCATCTTCCCGCCGAGCGCTGAGACCATCCCGAAAGCCTCGCGCCGCATTTCCGATGACCGACCAGCCGGTTCCCAGCCAGTTCGACGCTTCCTGCCGTCCCTTGATTACCGCCCGAAATTGGGAGAGAGCGTCGGTGCCAGCGTGTCCAACAATCCGGCGGAGGACGGTCGGGCGCAGCCCAAAGTTCTTCCCGAGGCGGTAGGCAAGCGACCGATATTTCCATCCCCAGTCGAGTTCACGAGTTCCCCCGTCGGTCCCAACATCCCGACTCACGCGCATGGACGGATCCCACTGAACCGACCCCCCGTCAAGTGCGAGCCGATGAGCCAGATCCCGTGACCCTCCGATCGGGAGATATTCGTCGAAGCCGTCCAATCGGTCAATGGCGTTTCGCCGATAGGCAACGTTTCCTGGATTAACGTAGGTAACGGACTGGCCGGCAATTGTACGGGATTCGACCGTTTCAGTCGCCACACCCGCAGCGAGTTGTGTATGAGTTGGGCCCGTCACCGCGGCCACTTCCTCCAGGCCTTGTTCCACGGCTGCCCGCCACCCTGGCTCGATTACTTGAGTGTGGTCAACGAAAGCGATTGCGTCCCCCTGTGCCCGATCGAGGCCCGCATTCCGCGCAGCGGTGATGGTCCGATCGGCAATTTCGACGAGAACGTCCACGTCCGAGCGATGTTGGACCATCCCCGTCGTCCCATCGGCCGAGGGACCGTTGACTACGATCACCTCGGCGTCCGGAGCGTCGGACGACAGTGCGTCCAGACACCCCGCGAGGTCGTCCCTGGCGTTGAGTGTCGGGACGACCACTGAAAGATCCATACACGTCGCAACCTTTCGAGGGGTAAAAACCCCGCGGGCGCGGTTTACACGGTGGTATCCCAGTAAGAAACCGAGGAAAGGCGCTCGAGGAGAGAACTTGAAGCCAGCATTCCTTCGAATCGACGGGCGCCAGAGGCGACCTGATTTGGGACCTGGCGGTAGAACCCATATGGCAACAGCCAATCGTGTTCGACGTTCGAGAGTCCCAACCCGACCTCATTGAGAAGTCGGTTGACCTCCCAGCGAGAATAAAGGCGTGAGCCCATCGGGAGCATCCAGTTGTAAAGCGACCGCGTCGAAAACCGATTGAATGTATCGAAAAAGACTTGGTCGCGGGAAACTCGCCGCATCTCGCTCATGAAGGCGGCAGGAGTGTCAGCTAGATGGAAAAAGCGCATTGCAAAGACGGCATCGAAATGGTCATCCGGAAACGGGAGGCGACCTGCATCCCCCCGGAGAAACTCGAGCTGGTCGGCCACCCCAGCCGTTCGTGCCTTCTCACGCCCTTGTTGGAGCATCGGACCCGAGATATCCAACCCCACGATGTCGGCACCGCGTTCGGCAAGCATCACGGTAAACCGTCCGGTGCCACAAGCGATCTCCAGGATCCGCCGGTCATCGACGGGTCCCAGGGCGTCCAAAACGGCCTCCTTTTCACGGCGATCGATCAATCGGCCGCCCCTGGAGAACCGTTTGTCGTCGTAGGCCTCCGCGACATCGTCGGCCTGATACCAGTCCTGGCCCTTCACTCTACGATCCGCTCGCCGCTGGGGAAAGTTAATGGTACTGACCTCTGTCCGACGGAGATGTGATTCTTCGACGAGTATTAGGTATAATAATTCTCTCAACTATAAAGACACCCATATAGCCAAGGTTTACCAGTCCCCCACCACGCATGTCCAATATGAGTGCGAAAACTGACGAGGTTCCGGAAGAACTAGTCGAGGAAACCTTTCGGGAGCGGTTGCGGGAGCTCCCTCCGAGTGCCAAACTCATTGCTAAGGTCCTCGAGACCGATGCGCCACTGTCACAGGGCCAACTCGCAAAGAGATCGTTGTTGCCCGACCGAACGGTTAGATACGCATTGAATCGGCTCCAAGACGCCGAACTCGTGGAGTCACGTCACAGCTTCAGAGACGCTCGGAAGCAAGTGTATTCGCTAGCACGGTGACGGGTCCACCTTCGGTCTCCATCGAGTCCGATACCCGTGCGACCCAGGGCTTGACCCGAGCGTACGTACTTGGTGGTGAACATGGGCTGTTAATCGACCCTGCCGCCCGCCATCATGACCTTGATAGATTGGTTGCCGAGACAAACGCTGCTCACGTCGCCGTTACCCACCTGCACTCGGATCACGTGGGTGGGGTGCAAGCCTACGCGGAACGAGAGGATTTGACAGTTTGGGCCCGCGCAGGCAGAACATCCGAATTTACTACGGCAACCGGCGTGGAACCGGACCATACGTTCCACACGGGGACGACCCTCCCTATCGGCTCGGGAATCGACATCGTCGACACCCCGGGCCACGCACCGGAGCATGTGGCCTTCGCGTCCGGTTCACGGCTCGTATCCGGTGATTTAGCACTCGATCGAGGCAGTGTGGTCATCGGGAACCGAGGAGATATGCGTGCCTATGTGACGTCCCTCCGTCGGGTGATCGTCCGAGACCCGGCCTCTCTCCATCCGGGACACGGGCCAAACATAACCGACCCTCGCGAAACCTGTATTCGCCTCCTGACCCATCGGATGGCCCGGGAACGGCGAGTGCATGATGCCGTTACCGACGGTGCGCTGACTCCTGAGGAGATCCTCGATCGGGCGTACGACAAGCCCCTGGAAGGGGTCCGGGATCTGGCCAAATCGACCGTGGTTTCTCACCTGGAAAAACTCGCCCACGAGGGCGCTTTGCAGTGGGATGGTGTCCGAGCCCGACCGACTTGACCCCGACGAGTTTTCCGGCGGCGGGCCGTCAGACAAGGCAATGAATTCCCTCTCGGCTGAGCTTGAGCGGGCCCGGGACCTCGTCGTCGCAGACCTGGCAGACGCCATCGAATCGATCGGGTTCGAGTGTACGCGGTGTGGTGCATGCTGTCGAGGCGAGGCCGGTGATGAGAGTGAGACGGGCGAGCCGCACACGGCGACCGTCTTTCCAGACGAAATTCGTCGCCTTCAAGCCGCCAAAGACGAAGCCGATTGGCGAGACGTTGCGCGGCCAATGCCATATGGACTCGACGCCGGGGGCCATGGCGAAACGTTCGAGTGGGCTCTCCAAACGACCGACTGTGGTGATTGCACATTTTACACTGAAACGGATGGAACCGGTGCTTGCACCGTCCATCCGAACCGTCCGCTTATCTGCCAGACGTATCCGTTTAGTATCGCACTCGGCGGTACCAGCCAACCAATGGGAGAACCGGTCGACCAGACCGGACTCGTTCGGGCCCACGAATGCGAAGGACTCGGGCGAGAAATCGAGCGGGCCGAGGCCGAACGCCTTGCCCAGACACTGAAAAAGCGAGCAATCCGAGAACTCGAAGAGGCGATTGCCGTCCGAGATGAATATGAGCCAGTGGACTCACCAGACGAGACGACAATCGTCCACGATTCCGAAGGTGCCAAGCAACCGGATGGCACCTTGTTCGACGAGTCCTAGCCCCTGTCCGGGGCACGACAAGGACTTTGAGGGATGGGAGCTATGGAGCCAATGGAGGTCTATTACCATTGGAGATATCGAATAAACTCCTGTGTCTGTTCAGTGCGGATGTCTCAGCCGACGGCGACCGGTACGTCGTCGAGGTCCCGCGTCGCGAGATCGAGACCGGTTCAATCGAACCGGACGAAACGTACCGCGTGGCCCTCATTGCGACCGGCGAAGGGGTCCCGGAAACCGAGATCGAACCGACCGAAGAAACTCCCCCATCTGAACCACAGCCGCCGGTCGAACCCGGGGAGTTCAGATACGTAGAAATCGAGGATATCGGCAAACAAGGCGACGGGATCGCCCGTGTCGAACGGGGGTATGTGATCATCGTCCCGGATGCGGAGATCGGCGAGCGTGTCAAGGTTGAGGTCACGGAGGTGAAGTCCAACTTTGCAGTCGGAGAGATCGTCGAAGAGGACATCTAGAGCGTTTCCACCTGTACCAGTGAGTGCCACTGTCGCCGCCTCCGGTAGGCGGATTCCGCCTGTCTGACGGCCTCGAAGCCCGAAGATACTGTTTCCCAACCGTACCAAACTCGGTAAAGGGACCGGTGACGTCTCCGAACATATGAGTGCGACTGCGTCAACCCGCGGCGACTACTCGTCCCTCTCCGATAAACAGCGCCGTATTCTGCAGTATCTCCGCACCCACATCGACGAGCAGACCTATTTCAAGTCCCGTCTCATCGGTGACGAACTGGATCTCTCTGCCAAAGAAGTCGGGACGAACATGACCGCGATCGCCAACGGAGAATTCGACGTCGACGTCGAGAAGTGGGGTTACTCTTCCAGTACGACCTGGAAAGTGACCGAACCCGGTCAGGGATCGTAACTAACCAGATCGTCGGCTTCCCTGACCAGGCCAGCGGTGTCATCGCCAAAGGATTCTGCATATCGAACGAGCAACAGAAGGACCGTCTCCGGTTCTGTAACCTGGTAGCC
>CAZKGF010000001.1:3023-31394 GCA_964552115.1 uncultured Halobacteriales archaeon | reverse complement strand
GTTCTCCCGTGTGAGGATTCCCGCGTCGGCGAGTTGGCCTGCGTATTTGCTAACCGTCGATCGTGAAACCTCGAGTCTGTCGGCCAGGGAAGACGCCGATGTCCTCGGGGCTTCGAGGAGACCGACCAACATACCGCGAGGTGTGTCCCGGCGGAGGTAGCCTAGCACGTCCTGCTCGAAGGCCGTAAACCGTCCCGCTGGGAAGTATCGCCGATAATCACCGTCCTTTTGAGACTCGATCACGCCTTCACTCTCCAACCGTCGGAGGTGATACTGTGTCTCCCCGGTCCCAAGTTGGAGGTCATCACGGATCTTCGAAAAGTGGGCACCCGGCGTCGCAGAAAGATAGCCCGCAAGCGCGTTCGGCGCGTCACTATCACTCGAACTGGCGAGTGCGACGAGTGGGCTGGCTGCTCCCAGAGCCGCAAATCGGCGAAGGGTCGCCCGCTTCGATTCGTCGACCGCCTCGTCGCCGTCCATTGGCGCGGGTTGGGCCGAGCCGCCTATATGGGTGTCGCTACGATGAGTCGTCCTCCTCGAACTCCTGATCCATCTCGTCGATCACGTCGTCCGGATCCTTGATCTCTGCCGGATTCTCCCCAGCTTTGACGGCCTCGGCCTGCTCTTCCATCTTTTCGACGTCTACCTCCGTCTCTTCCTCGAGTTCCCCGAGAATCTGTGCGATGTCGTCCAAGCCGAGCAGTTCTCTGGTCTCGTCGTCGAATCCCAGACTCTCCAGGGTTTCGCCATCCTCTGAGACGTCTGTACCGGTGAGGTGTTTGCCATACCGTCCAATCAGTGACGTCAGTTCCTGGGGCATCACGAAGGTCGTGGACTCGCCATGGCCGATCGATTCGAGGGTCTCCATGCCCTTGTCGATGACCGCCCGTTCGCCCATCGATTCCGCAGATTTCGCCCGGAGAACTGTCGAAATCGCGTCTCCCTGGGCCTCGAGAATCTGGCTTTGCTTTTTCCCTTGGGCCCGGATGATGTCCGACTTCTTTTCGCCTTGGGCCTCTTCGATTGCGCTCCGTCGTTCCCCCTGGGCCTCGAGGATCATCGCCCGGCGGCGACGCTCTGCAGAGGTCTGCTGTTCCATCGCTTGCTGGACTTCCTGACTGGGATTGACCTCACGGACTTCGACACTTTCGACTCGGATTCCCCACTCGTCGGTCGGTTCGTCGAGTTCCTTGCGAATCTTGGCGTTGATTTCCTGGCGCTTGTTGAGCGTGTCGTCCAATTCCATGTCACCCAATACCGCACGCAACGTGGTCTGGGCGAGATTCGAGACCGCACGCTTGTAATCATCAACCTCGAGAAATGCCTTCTTGGCATCCATTACCTTGATGTACACGACGGCATCGGCGGTCACCGGCGAGTTGTCCCTCGTGATTGCCTCCTGGCGAGGAACGTCTAACGTCTGTGTACGCATGTCGAACGCATACGTTTTCGAGACGAACGGCCAGACGAAGGTGATTCCAGGCTCCAGAAGCCCGACGTACTTTCCGAATCTGGTGTATGCGCGTTTCTCATACGCCCGAACGATCTCCACGCTGGAGTAGACCGTCACAATGACAAGGAGCAGGACCACCAACAGCACGAGCGGAATGACCCCACCAGCGAGTTGTACCACCACTGGGCTGTACATATCCCATCTTCATTCGGCGTCTCCGGTGAAAAGAGTTCGGTGGGACGACCTCAACTCCGCTCAGCTTCCGCATCGCCACGTTCTGCAAGTTCGTCGGGTGCCGGGGTTGTCTGCCTGCCTTTTGCCAGCTCTCGATCGATCTCGTCCTCGAGATCGCTTAACGCCTCGACCGTCAAGACGTTCCCTCCACCCGGATCGAGAACAAGGACCTCCTCACCTTCGGAAATAGAGCCGGAGACGGCTCGTGCCTCGTAGTTCGGATCGAATCCGCCACTCTCTAGCTTTACACGACCGCTCGTCTCTGTGACTCGTTCGGTGACTCGCCCAGTTTGGCCTCGAAGTGAGGAAGAATCACTCGTCCGCCCTTTGCTTGGGAGTTCTGTTAGCTCGAACTGCCGATAGGCCCACAATGTGACAGCCGCGACTATCAGGACCACTGCGGCGAGAACTAATGGAGTGAGAATACCGAGCGGTGGAAGAAAGACACCGACCAAGCCGGCGACAAACAACGCAGCGCCAACGACGAAAAAATGGGCACCAGGTGCGAACGCCTCCGCAACGATAAGCCCGGCTCCGGCGAGGAGGAGTAACAGGGAGAGCGAGACACCGAATAGCTCGGTCGCCATACTCCATTCGTACGCGGGGGAACCGGTTAATGCTTCGGGGCCGAGTTATTGGACTTCAGCCGGGACGCAGCATGGACGGACGGTAGCGATAGTCTGGTAGATTACGTGACAAGGAGCGCAATCAGCCCAATAGCCAGCAATACGCCAAGCAAGACGAAGACGGCGTTTTCCCGGTCGATTTCCTGGGGTTCGATCGACTCCGCAGGGCCGAACGAACCGGTAACACCGTCCTCCCCGACGTCGTCAAGAGAAAAGCGCCACTCGTCCTCCTCTGGATCGTCATCTCCATCACCCTGTGCGGTCATGGATCTGATTAATTACGGGCGTACATAAGGATCCTCCGAGCCCGGTTACCGGATGCGAGTGCCCGGAGGCGCGTCTCCCTCGATTGTAACGAGGTGGGCCTCCTCGCCGGCAGCGAGTAACATTCCATTCGATTCGACGCCGAACAACTCGGTCGGTTGCATATTCGCAAGAACGACGACGGTCGCGCCCGGAAGCGAGTCGAGGTCGTGCAATTGCCGAATTCCAGCGACGATCTGTCTCGTTTCGACCCCCAAATCAACTTCGAGCCTGACGAGATCGTCAGCGCCTTCGATGGCCTCGGCAGAGTCGATTCGTCCCACCCTGATATCGAGAGTTTCGAACGTCTCGAAGTCTACGCGATCATCGGTAATTGGATCGAGATCCGGTTCCGCGGCCGTCTCGGACTCCGCTGACGGTGATTCGGTTGACTCGACCCGATCGTGAAGGTCTGCCGTCAGTGCTTCCACTTGCTCCGAATCGACCTGTGTGAACAGTTCAGACGGATTGCCGATCGTCCCAGGTGGGTCCGTCAACGCTGCGGACAAATCCACGTCGGCAAGCGTGCCAGACTCGCCCAATTGCGTCCAGAGCCGATCGGCTTTCTCAGGCAAGACTGGTTGCATCAGGACCGCACACGCTTTGACTAACTGAACGCAGTCCCGGATTACTTGCGATGCAGCCTCGGGATCGTCGTCGACGAGTTTCCAGGGTTCGTGACGTTGGATGTATTCGTTGCCGAAGTCGGCGAGTTCGAGTGGGACCTGCCCGATCGATCGGATGTCGAATTCCCCAACCGCTGTTTCGAACTCTTCGATCGCCGTTCGGATCCGTCCGACGACTTCCTCGGACGGTTCGGTCTCAGGTGCCCCACCGTAATTGCGGTGAGCGAACAGGAGCGAGCGATAACAAAAGTTGCCCAAATTGCCGACGAGTTCCCCATTGACCCGCTCGGCAAACCGCATCCATGAGAAATCTACGTCGGTTTCCAGGCCCGATCCAGTCGTGATATAATACCGAAACAGATCAGGATGAAAACCGGCATCGAGATATTCTGCTGCCCAGACTGCCCGATTGCGCGAAGTCGACAACGCCTTCCCTTCGATACCCACGAATCCCGTAGCGAGGATAGCCCGGGGCTCGTTGTAGCCGGCTCCTCGGAGCATGGCTGGCCAAAAGACCGTGTGGTGTTGGATGATGTCCCGACCGATGACGTGGATGATTTCGCCACACTCCTCATCCCACGACGGGTCCCACGTGGTTCCCGAGCGGGTCTGGCCACCTGGTTTCCAGACCGCTTCCCAATCGTAGGTATCCGATCCGACACGCTCGGAATACTGCTTCGTCGAGGAAACGTACTCGATAGGGGCGTCCACCCAGACGTAGAGGACGAGGTCGTCTGCGCCGTCTGCGGGATAGTCGATCCCCCAGTCCATGTCACGGGTGATACAGAGGTCCTCGAGCTCGCCCTCGATCCACTCACGTGGCTGATTCTTTGCGTTCTCGGTTCCTTCGAGCCGGTCGAGAAAGCCCTGAAGGTAGGTCTGGAAATCAGCTAATCGGAGGAACTTGTGTGCCCGAGTCCGGTATTCGGCTGGATTTCCCGTCAGTGTGGAGACGGGATTTTCGATCTCCCCTGGCTCGAGGTGGCGCTGACAGCCTTCATCGCATTCGTCCCCACGAGCGTGTTCGCCGCAGTAGGGGCACGTCCCCTCGACATACCGATCGGGTAACGGCTGGTCCTCTTGGGCATCCCATGCAACTTGAATCTCTTTCTCAAAGACGTGACCCTCGTCAATCCACGTACTGACAAATTCACGTGTGAGTTCCCGGTTGGTCCGGTCGTGTGTATGCCCGTAATTGTCGAATTCCACGTTGTACTTGGGGAAGGTCTCTTCGTAGGATTCGTGCCACTCGAGGGCGAACGTCTCGGGGTCCACTCCGGCCTCTGCCGCGTTGACAGCGATCGGTGTCCCATGCATATCAGAACCGCACACGAAAGCCGTCTGCTGACCCACCCGTCGGAGTGCGCGGGCGTAGACATCTCCCGCAACGTAGCCCCTGAGGTGGCCCACGTGGAGATCACCATTGGCGTACGGAAGTCCAACTGTGACCACCGCAGGCCGATCCGTCGGTAGGGGGTCGCGACTCATGCCACCTGTTTTCGCGAAGGAAGCCAAAAGACCGCCGATTTTCCGACAGTCGGTTTTCCGGCCCCAAACGCCGGTCGCCCAGCCAGGCCGGGCATGTCTCCGGTGTTGTGCCTAATCATCACCGTCTCCATTTTCAGTTGATCAATCTTTCACGCCGACCCCACCAAACATTGCCAACCCCGTGATCACGAGGTCGACGCTGTCGTGTTCCTTTTCACGGTACGGTCGTTCGTCAGAGCCACCACCGAACAGTGGAACGACGTCGACTTGCACGTTCCAGTTTCTGGGGACGATCACCTCGACACCGCCAAACATTGCATTCGCGCTGATGTGTGCCGGTGGATCGGCCACTTCGGCGTCGCGTAGATCAAGTTCGACGCCTCCAAACAACGCAGTGAGATCTGCGCCCTTGAAATCGGAGGTAGAGGTACGTTTTTCACTCCCGCCGAAAACGGCAAAGGCAGTCACAGACGCGGCGGAACTCTCAGAAGGCCGCGAGCGAAGATGGGAGAAGACAAGCGAAAGACCGAACAGAACGAGGAGTATCGGCCAAAAATCCCACACGTCCGCCGTTTCGATCACGTCGATCGCGGTCAGTTGCCACAGTCCGGCGACGATGACCACGACTAACGGGCCGAAATATTCCGAAAGCGACTCCGGACCATGACGAACAGACCCAGAATCACAAATAGCGATGGAATGTATCGGAAGAGGTAATCCGCATCGTACACGTTGGTCGTCTCGAGTAGTAGAACAAGACCCACGAGAACGATCAACGCGCCAATCACCACTTGCGACGATAGGCGGAATCGATTGTTTCGATCGACCATATCGACTGTCCTCCTGGCATTCAAATAAAGCCCACCCGCAGTGCGAGGTTCTTTGCCCAAACGGTGGAATTAAACCGGTCGCTGTGAAGGTCGGGTACAGACATCCTGGGTCTCATGCAGATATTCAAATCACGTTCGGATAGACGGCGGGCGATTGCGGGAATCCTTGGCTTTGTCGTCGCGTTATTCCTTGGCTATCAGGCCCTGCGGATCTATGCGCCGTTTGTCTTCGACCCCACCGAATTGCGCATTTGGATCGGCCAATTTGGGCCCTTCGCACCAGTAGTCTTCATCCTCATCCAGACGCTGCAGGTGATCGTGGCTCCGATCCCGGGACAAATCACTGCGTTGGTTGGGGGCTACCTGTTCGGGCCGTATGCTGGGACGGTGTACAGTATGCTCGGCGTCATGGTCGGGAGCGCCATCGCCTTCACCATTGCCAGTCACTGGGGCCGACCAGCCGTCGAACGTCTCATCGAAGAATCCGTCCTGAACCGGTTCGATGGCTTCGTCAACGAGGTCGGCGCTCCAGGATTGCTCCTGTTCGTCTCGATACCTGGACTACCCGACGACGCGATCTGTTTTCTCGCCGGCCTCACACCGATCGGCCTGCCGCTGTTTTTGGGGATCATGTTGATCGGTCGATCGCCCGCATATATCGTCACGAACTTCGCCGGTGGGTCAATCGCTGGCGGCCAACTCATCGAGGCGGTGATAATGTTAGCCGCATTGGTTCTCCTTTCGGTGATCGCCTACAGGAAACGCAATCAAATACAACAATATATCTCAGGGTGAACTCCCGTCACGCGCCACCCCGAGCCTGTGGGTCCTCCCTTGTTGCTGGCGGGGGTTTCTAATCCTGAGTGGCACATGGTCAGAAAGGGATCAGCGGTTCGGTTTCCTTCAGAGGCACTTTGGGATGCCAGCCGGTTGGATAGTCGACCACACCCACAGTAGACGATGGCGGTGAAAAACAGTCCTACGAGTGCTGTATTCCCCCACGGGGTTCGCGCATCCCTCGAAGAAGGAGACTCTCGCACTCGACAGAGACACGCTCAGTACCAATCTAGATCGGCGACGAACGACCGCAACATCGACCGCGTGACGTGGGGCATACAGACCACTCTCAGTTCTCCCGCTCCTGTTTTCGAAACACGCCATCCCCGGTCTCTGAGTTCTGTGGTCATAGGAATCGAGAGGTCGACTGCGACAAGCGGAAGATCGGGACCGATGACCTCGTGACCGCGATCGGAAAGCGCCCCGGCAAGCCATTCGGCGTTGTCCATCGAACGCTCGTACTGTTGGCGATATCCTGCGGGCCACATTGCGTCCATCACGGCGACTGCGCTAGCAACCCCCGCACCGCTCCGGGTACCCGTGAGCGTTACCTGGCCGGTCGATTCCAGGTACGGTGTATCGACAGCCAGTTCGTCCAGTAGGGCAGCAGATCGGGCGAGTAAGCCACCCGATGGAACCACGGCCTGGCCGACCTTGTGGGGATCGATGGTAAGGGTATCAATCGCCGCATGGCCGAAGTGCCACTCGTGGTCTGTAAATGGCAGATAAAACCCTCCCCACGCTGCATCAACGTGAAACAGTGCGCCGGCATCCGTTGCGAGGTCGGCAAGCGCCGGAATCGGATCAACGGTTCCGTATTCCGTCGAACCGGCAACGCCGACGACGGCGACTGTATTCGTATCGATCAGCGTTGCCATTGCATCGAGGTCTGCTCGGAATTCATCCAGTGGGGCGGTTCGCAACTCCAAGTCCAGTAAGTCCGCCGCCTTATGAAAACTGAAGTGTGCACTCGCAGGAGCGACCACGTTCGGGGTCTTTACCGCAGCGCGGTTTCGAGCGATCCGCATGGCCTGGATGTTGGCCTCCGTCCCGCCACTGGTCACGTATCCGGCTGGATCAGCAAGCCCGGTCACTTCTCCCAAAGTCTCGACAGCCTCCCGTTCCAAGTCGGCGACTGTCTCGTACGTCCCCGGGTCGCCTGGATTGGACGCAAGAAAACGCTCGGCCGCCTCGCGGGCTACCGGGTGGGGCTTCGTACACATCGAAGAGAGTACCCGGTCGAAATTTTGTGGTTCGGCCCGCTGGGCCCGCTGCATACCGTACAACGGCGTGGGAGAGCGCTTAGGGGTTACGTTCCGGGTACAGACCGAGAAAATACCCATCGATGAATAGTCGCTACGTGGGCTGCTGAAGCCCGCTAACACTACTACAAGGGATCATAATCGAAACGATCCCGGCACAGGCTAGTTATCGGATCGAATCCAAGAGGAGTTTTTGTTCGACCCGCTTGACCTCGTGTTGGACGTCCCGAACTGCGTCGATATTGGCACTGATCGAAGTGACCCCCTCTTGGACGAGATGGCGCACCATCTCTGGCTTCGATCCAGCCTGCCCACAGATGCTCGTGGCCACATCGTGTTCTCGACACGTAGCGATCGTTTCGCTGATCAAATCCAAGACAGCAGGGTGTAACTCGTCGAATCGATCGGCCACCTGTCCGTTGTTACGATCGACCGCGAGGGTATACTGGGTTAAGTCGTTTGTACCGAAACTCGCGAAGTCGATGCCAGCGTCAGCCATCGCCGCGACTCCCAAGGCGCTAGCAGGCGTTTCGATCATGACCCCCCATCGCCGGGCGTCAGTATCGATCCCAGCTTCGCGTAGCAAGTCTCGTGCCTTGCGAACATCGTCGGCGTCGTTGACCAGCGGGAACATGATCTCCACGTTGTCATACCCCATCTCGTAGAGTTTCCTGAACGCCTCGAGCTCGTGGGCAAAAACGTCGGGACGATCCAAGCTTCGGCGGATACCACGATACCCAAGCATCGGGTTGTGCTCTGCGGGTTCGTCTTCACCGCCTTCGAGCTGTCTGAATTCGTCGGTCGGCGCGTCCAGCGTTCGAACACGCACCGGGCGGGGATAGAACTCGTCTGCGACACCCTGGACCCCTTGGACGATTTCGTCGACGTAGGCTTCGGGCCCGTTGTCTTCGATGTATCGTTCCGGAGTCTTGCCGAGTGAGAGAATCATATGCTCGATACGGAGCAAGCCAACGCCATCCGCACCCGTCGCGGCTGCACGCTCTGCCGCATCCGGGATGGAGACGTTGACCTTCACCTCCGTCGCCGTCATCGGTTTGACAGGGGCCTGGGGGCGAACTTCAGCGACCGCATCGTGATCGGTCTCGGCTTCTGCACCAGCCTCGATACTTCCTTTGTCGCCGTCGATCGTAACGAGTTGCCCATCCCGGAGCCGCTCAGTCGCGTGTTCGGCGCCGACCACGGCGGGAACGCCGAGTTCTCGAGACACAATCGCCGCGTGTGAGGTCATGCCGCCCTCGTCGGTGATGATCCCGACTGCCCGCTTCATCGCCGGGACCATGTCCGGTGTGGTCATATCGGCAACAATGATGTCACCTTCCTCGACTTTGTCCAACTGATCGAGTTTATCGACGATCCGAACTTCCCCCGCGACTCGACCCGGGCTAGCCCCGAGGCCCGACAAAAGAACATCTGCCTCGTCCGCCTCGATCTTGTCCGCAACACCGCCATCGGCGACTCCCCCCGCCTGACTCCCTTCCGCAATCGTCGTGATCGGCCTCGATTGGAGGAGGTACACCGTATCATCTGCAATCGCCCACTCGACATCCTGTGGTTCACCGTAGTAGTCTTCGATCTCCTCGCCAAGTGCGAGCAATTCGTTCAGTTCACTGTCGCTCAATACCCGTTCTTCGCGGCGATCTTCGGGGACCGGTCGCTCGACCGTCTCGCCAGTTTCGGGGTCACGGACGTGCATGACCTTCTTTGTCGCCACCGACTCGTCGGTAAGATCACCGGTTGCCCGATCGATGACGTAGTTGTCCGGGGTAACGGCGCCGGACACGACGGCCTCTCCCAAGCCCCATGCAGCCTCGATCGTCACGGCCGCAGCACCGGTCGATGGATGACTTGTAAACAATACCCCACTTTTGTCGGCATCCACCATCTCCTGGACGACTACTGCAATGTCCACCAAATCGTGTTCAAAACCTTGCTCCTGTCGGTAATAGAGGGCTCGCTGGGTGAATAGAGAGGCCCAACAATCCCGGACCCGGTTGAGGAGATCGTCACCGGTGACATTGAGGTAGGTCTCCTGCTGGCCCGCAAAGGAGGCGTCAGGAAGATCCTCTGCCGTGGCCGACGAGCGGACAGCGACCGGTGAGTCGTCTAACTCGCCATACGCTGCCATGATTTCCGCTTGGACCTCCTCCGGAACCGGCGTCTCCCGAATCAGCGTTTGAGCTGTTTCGGCAGCCTCGGCCAGTGCCTTGGAATCGTCGGCGTCGACATCTACTGCGTCGAAGAGTTCCTCGTCAATGCCCGTCTCCTGAATGAACGAGCGGTACGTTCCGGCGGTAACGACGAACGCTGGAGGAACCGGCAGTCCCGCGGCAGTCATCTCACCTAATGAGGCACCCTTTCCCCCGACGTCGTCGAGGTCATCCGAGCGAACGTCGTCCAGCCAGAGTACTGCCATAGTCGTGAGTGAACCCTCGGTACCTCCAATAAAGAAGCTTCTGAAGTTCTCAGGCGAAAATCATGATACTGTCACGCAGACATGTTTGGACCGTGGCTCCGCTATACTTCGATAATGTCGTCCGTCGTCGATACCGGAACGTCGATCGTTCCCTCGACCGTCATCACTCCCTCACCACCGACCTCAATCGGCTCACCGACACGGACAGCGACGGTCCCAGGCCGGTCCAGAAAGTGTCCCTGTTCCACCTGGATGGTCCCCGACACGTCGATCCCACCGAATTCGCGGAGATACGCCGCGACTGCGCCGGCGCCTGTGCCTGTAACCGGATCCTCGGGAATGCCCAACTCCGGGGCAAATACCCGGGCGTGCAGCATACTTTCGGCGCTCACCGTGTCGAACGTGAACGCGTATATGCCTGCCGCGCCCACCGAATCGGCTACCTCGGCGATCGCCGCATCCGTTGGCGTGGCGTTTCCCACGTGTTCGAGGAAGTTGATTGGGACGATCAAAAACGGCACCCCGGTCGACGCGCAGGCAAGCGGTAGATCCGCTCCCACGTCTTTGAGACTTGCCGGATCCACGCCGAGTGCCGAGGCGACTTGCTCGTATTCGAGATCGACCTGCCGTACCGACGCTGTGTCCTGCTCGAGCCACACTTGGCCCTCGTCGGTAACTCGAACCGATAATGGCCCCACGTCGGTCTCGATCGTTGACGAACCAGGATCGATATCCCCCCAGTTGTAGAGGGCGACGTGTGCCCCCACCGTGGCATGCCCACACAGTTCGACTTCTTGTTCGGAAGTGAAATATCGAATTTGGCGGGCTGACTGACCGTCTGGGGAATGAACAAACGCCGTCTCACTGGCGCCGAGTTCGGTGGCAATTGCCCGCATCTGGTCGTCCCCGAGATCATCGGCGTCCGGGACCACGCCGGCTGGATTGCCTGTCAGCGGCCGGGAGGTAAACGCATCCACAATCGCGACTCGTCGATCATCGGTACCCTCTGTCATAGCACATCCGTCGGGAAGTGGGACAATAGTGGTGACGCAACGGGCAACGAGATCGTGGGGGAGACTGGCTCGATGGTGAGATCAGCCGTTCTCGACGCCGGCAGTGGCTCGGTCGAGGTGGATCGTTACGGTTGTGCCACGCGGGTCGCGATCAGAGACGGAAAATTCCCCACCGTAGTCCGCAACCGTCCGCTGAACGAATTCGAGGCCAAATCCACCGGAATGGCTCTCTTCGAGGTCCATTCCAAACTGGTCCGCGGAGAAACCTGGGCCGTCGTCCTCGATATCGACTGCCACCTGGGCGCCAGTCACCCGCCCAGACACCCAGATAGAGGGAGATTCGGTGTCATTGTGCTCGATCGCGTTTCGGAGGAGGTTTTCAAAGAGTAATGATAGACGACCGTCCGCACGAACTGCGGCGTCCGGAATTCCTTGGTTCGTGATCTTCACATCTCGACGAATCTGTCGGATGCGCGCCACCTCCGGCTTGAGCGTCTCGCGCAAATTGCAGGCCGAGAGTTCGTACTCGCCATCCGTGGTGATCGACTCCATGAGGGAACCGATGGTCTGGACCCGCGTGAGCATCGTATCGGTCCGACGTTCGATTACCTCCACGTGGTCGCGCCTTCGGTCGGACTGGCCATCTCGATCGAGTTCTCTCGCCCGACTCCGGACGGCATTCAGCCCGTTCTTGAGGTCGTGACACAGTCCACGAGCAATGAGTTCGAGTTGATCGCGCTCTTCGTGGACAGTACTTCCTGTATCCTCACCGGATATGTCGCGGACCAACTGGACGACACGATCGAAATGCGGGCCTTGGGAAACGGTCGTTTGTTCCTCCTCATATTCGATCAATCCGGCACGGTCGAGAATTCTCAGATGGCGGGTTTGTTCGGCCGATGGCGGATGGTTCCCCTGGCCGGTATCGGACAGATGAACGGAGCCAGATGGGTGGTGGATGAGTGTCCTGAGGACCTTCCGTCGATAACTGTGGCCCAGGAGATGGAGGTAGTCTCCGGTGGCACTGGCGGTCATCCTACACCGGTTTCACGTCCGAAAGTGAATCACCTATTGCATTGGTACCAAGGGTGGCTATACGAGGCGTCAACGTTTTCTGGGAGACGCCCGACAACCGACGTGAAATATAAGATCACGTGGAAGAGGTCGATCCGCATATCCGTGACTGGTTCTCTGCTGGACGCGTACGTTCCACCTATCCGCTGTATTTCTACACTCAGGAGACAACTAATGGCCGAGACATACGATCCAGACGACGAGGAGAGCTTCCAACAAGCCCTTACGGAACTTATCAAGCGCGCCCACAAGAACGGGACAGTAGTCGAGGGATCCCGGAAATGTACGATCGACGGAAACGGTAATTACCACTGGGACGTCCAGATTACGAGAGTCCAGTACGAGGACTGAACCTAAATCCGCCATCATAAACGGCCTGGGTACCCAACCAAACGATTACCTTCGTACCCCCGTAGTTTACTGATGTTGATGCGGTCGGGCCAAATCGCGAGACACTCTCAGGCAGGTGAGGCGGAGTGAGTGTCATCGTTCAGTTCTCGATACCTGCAGAGGACTTTAGCCTCGGGAGAGGCATCCAACAGGCCACAGATGTCTCGGTCGAACTCGAAAAGATGATTCCCTCGGGCGATTCAGCGATCCCATATTTTTGGGTGATCGGGGAGAACCAGTCGACATTCGACGCAATTCTTGATCAGGAACCCGAGATTTCAACGTATGCCGTGGTAGACGAATTGAATGGCCGGCGACTGTATCGGGCCGAATGGGATCACACGGTGGATTCGTTCGTCCAAGCCATCGCCGACCACGACGTGGTCCTCCAAGAGGCGAATGGTGGGTCGGAGACCTGGACGTTCCAGTTGCGGTTCTCGGACTCACATCGGCTTTCCGAGTTCCATACAGACTGTAAGGACAAGGGAATCGAATTGTCAGTTGAAGGCTTGTACAATCCGATTGAACCTGCCGGCCTCGACATGGGCGATCTCACAGAGGCCCAACGAAGCCTCATCACCCGTGTGTACCAGGAAGGATATTTTGATGTCCCTCGAAAGACGACGCTGGCCGAGATCGCCGAAGAGCTCGATATCTCCGATCAAGCAGTTAATGAGCGCCTTCGACGCGGGTTGAGTACACTCATCGGCGCGACGCTGGACGAAAACGAGTAACTGCGTTTGTCACCCCAATGCGGTATCGCTGGGGTGGGTGCATCCAGTGTGCTGGCAGTGTATCACAACTGTTGTGTAGGGCACTGACGAGCACTACCTCGTGAGCCTCCTGGGGATCTTTGCAACGGCCATTCTTCCGATTGTGGCAATAGCCGCGGTCGGCTTCGGATTGGGTAAGACCAAAGACATCGATGTTGGCCCGTTGAATACAGTCACAATTTACGTCCTGGTCCCAGCTTTGGTCTTTCACAGTCTGGCGACGACGGAGTTGGGGGGTGAGACGCTCGTCGGGATCGGGATTGGAGTGTTCGCATTTCTGGGGGTAATGACCCTGGTCGCGGAAGGGGTGGGCCGGGGGCTCGGCGAAACCGAGCCTGTCCTCGGCACCTTCGTTCTCGTTGCTGTGTTTGCCAACTCCGGGAACTACGGGATCCCCTTGTCCGAGTTCGCATTTGGGGCCACGGGCCGGGCAACGGCCGTGGTGTACTTGGTTGCACAGAGCGTCGGAATGTATACTATCGGGGTTTATCTCGCGGCCCGTGACGCCGGAGATGGCTGGCGAGATGGGGTCCGAACGATCTTCGCAGTCCCACTAATCTACGCCGTGGCTGGGGCCCTCGTGGCTCGGGCATTGAACGTGCTACCGCCAAGTGATTCGACGGCCATGCAAACCCTCCAACTCGTGGGGGATTCGGCGATTCCGATCATGTTGCTCATCCTCGGCCTCCAGTTGGCCGAAACCCGGTATGGATCGGCAGTTCGCCGTGTGTCACCGGCCGTTTGTCTCAAAATGGTTATCGCGCCCGTGATCGCCGTGGCTATTGCACTGGTTGTGGGGTTTCAGAACACCACCGTCGCCAAAGTCTTCGTGCTCGAAGCCTCCATGCCGACAGCTGTCACCACACTCATCTTGACTGGAGAATTCACCCCGACACCGAGTACGGATATCGAACCCATGGAGTACGCGAGTACGACGATCTTCGTTACAACGATCCTCAGTGTCCCGCTCCTGACCGGTATTATCGCAGTTCTCGAAGCAGGAATTATCTTCTAAGACGGAGGCTGCCCCGGTTATTCGGGGCTGGCACCGCTTATCAACCGGACAAATCCGAGTCCAGCAGTCTCCGTCGTCACGTCGACAGTTCGATCTTCGATCGTCGAGTGCGCTCCCCGAACCCGACGTTCTAATCGATCGACTGCATCGAGAGTCCACCCACGACCAGGGCTGGTCAGACCGACACAGACCGAAAAGGGTAGGTTCAGCGCCCGGGCGAACGGCCGCTCGGTCGACATCGCCTCCAGGCTCGCTATGCGTCCCCCGGGCAGCAAGTGGGTAAGCCAGTCCTCTATCGTTCGTTCTGGTTCGGCTACCATGCCGAGGACGAAAGTGGCGAGAATGGCGTCGACGGTTGTATCAATCGGTAATTGGGTGACGTCACCTTGGAGAAGGTAGACGTTGTCCCATCCTCGTCGGTCGACCCGACGGCGGGCAGCTTCGAGCATTGCAGCTGTCAAGTCCACGCCGATGACGCGGCCGTCCTGTCCCACCCTGGCACGCAAGTGCTCGAGGTTCGCGCCGGTTCCACATCCCATCTCCAAGACCGTCGCCCCCGACCCCAGTGACAACGACTGAGCAGCACGCTCTCGCCAAGCCCTGACGCCAGGCATCGTCGCCAATCGATCGTAGAGGCCGGAATACTGACCGTAGAGGGCCTGAGTTTCGAGCAGGTCGTTGTGCGTCATGTTATTTCACGAACGCGCTCGGCGACGGTGACCGCGTCCGGCCCCAGGACGTAGACGATCGGTTCGATACCAAACGCGCCGGTATGAAATAGAATCGACGCACCGGGGTCTCGTGCGACCGCAGTCTGAACAGCGGCGGAGAGGTCATCTTCGGAATCGAACTCGACGGCACCGAGATCTCGTTCTCTCAACGCGGCAACCGTTTCATCGTCGTATGCGAGATTGAGAGCCGCCCTGGCGGGACTGCCAGCCTCGCGGGCGGCCAGCAGGACTGAGGCAACGTGTTGGGAGACGCCAAACTCCGGATCGGCCGGGACAGTCGCTCGGCCTTTGACATCGAGTATTCGGCCGGGTACCCCACCGACATCGCCCAAGTCAGACGCGTCTTCGAGACACTCGACGAGGTTCGACCCAACGGCAGGGATCAGCGCAGTGAATCCACTGGTATTTTCGAGAAGACGGACTCCTCGACGGATGGACGATAGCGTTCGTTCGGCCGCTCGGATGCGACTATCCGGATCGTGGATCGCGAAAGCATCGTCGTATGCCGCTAATTCTGGAACCGCTTGCTCGTGCAACCCTGAGACAACGCCACCTCGTTCTAGTTCTCGGATCAATACCTCTGCCTCGATCAGCGCCTGAACTGCCGTCAACTCCCCCGAAGCCAATCCGTCTGCCAGATCCGTGACGAGTTCCTGCACTCGTGGATCGCTCGCCAAAACCTCGTTACGAGTTACCGCACCGTGGACGTATTTCGAGACCGCACTCTGGCTGATACCGAGGTGGTCAGCAATCTCGTGTTGTGTAAGTCCTCGATCTCGGAGGGCCTCCGCCAGGAGTGAGCGATAGGTGGGCAGAAATTCCTCGACGACGATCTCTTCGATGAATTTCATTGGTCGTCAGCAAACTCCGCGTCGCCTTGTATTCGAGAGGCCTGGGGCCCCTTTTGGCCTTGATATTTTGAATCCCGTTCGGCGCCATAGGGCCGTTCGGCCCGGTTTTTGAGTTCAGTGAAGGTGAGTTGGGAGATCCGCATGCCGGGCGTCAACGCGACCGGTGCCTTCCCGAGATTCGAGAGTTCGAGCGTGATCTGGCCCTGATAGCCGGGATCCACAATCCCAGCCGTTGCGTGGACCACGATCGCCAACCGGCCCAGGGACGATCGGCCTTCGACGTGGGCGATGAGATCGTCCGGAATCTCGACACGCTCGGTCGTGGTTCCCAGCACGAAATCCCCAGGGTGTAGGATGAACTCGTCCGTTTCGAACGTGTGATCGGCCTCGGCTTCCGGGACATATTCTGAGAGTTGGGACTGGCCCGGATGGCCCACCTTCGTGGTTGTCACGTAATCAGAAATCTCCGGACCACTTGTCGGATGGATGCACGGGAGGTTGGTATTTTTGAATTCCAGAAACTCGCGGCCGAGGCGCATGTCCAAACTGGCAGGTTGAATTTGGAGTTCCGGATCGTCGAGTGGCTCGACGACCAAATCACCCTGCTCCAGTCGACGTTTGATGTCCCCGTCCGAGAGGATCATACTGCAAACCGGACCGAGGATGGCTAAAAGGTTCCTGGTCGGCCGTCAGGATGCCGGGACGCCCAGCCATATAGGGCCAGCCATCAGAAGAGGGGTATGAAACAGGCCATCGTCGCCCGAACAGACCTCGACATGGGCCCGGGGAAACTGGCTGCTCAGGTGGCACATGCCTCGCTTTTGGCGTACGAGAAGGCCAACCAGCAAGCGCGGGCTGACTGGAAAGGGTCCGGGCAGAAGAAAGTCGTCCTCGGTGCCACGGGAGAAAGTGAGATTCACGACCTCGCAGCCGCCGCCCGTCAGGAAGGTCTGCCCTACGCGGTGGTCCGTGATGCCGGGCATACCCAACTGGAACCGGGTACCGTCACCGCCCTTGGGGTGGGACCGGCGACGAGTGAGGCCGTGGATGCAGTTACCGGCGAGCTTCCGTTGTACTGACGCGGTGTGCGTGGGAATTGCAGTGGAAATATTTAAATATAATAATCACTTACTTCAGGTGAATATAGAATGCAACCCGACAGCCAACAGCAGGCGTACGACCGGGGTATCACGATCTTCTCACCTGACGGCCGGCTCTATCAGGTCGAGTACGCCCGCGAAGCCGTCAAGCGGGGGTCGGCGAGTGTCGGCGTCCGTACCGACGAGGGCCTCGTCTTGGCCGCAGACCGTCAAACCCGTTCACCACTCATCGAACCCGATAGTATCGAAAAGATTCATTCGGTCGATGACCACCTCGCAATCGCCAGCGCAGGCCACGTCGCCGACGCGAGACAATTGGTCGATTTCGCTCGTCGCCAGGCACAGGTCGAGCGACTCCGATACGACCAGCCCACCGACGTGGAATCGCTGACGAAAGAGGTGACCGATCACATCCAGCAGTACACCCAGACAGGTGGCGCCCGGCCGTTCGGGGTTGCACTCCTCGTCGCCGGCTTCGAGGGAGACCGGCCTCGGCTTTTCGAGACGGATCCGTCCGGCACACCCTACGAGTGGCAGGCAGTCGCAATCGGTAACGGTAGCGAGGCAGCACGAGAGCACCTCGAGTCTGCATACCACGATGGCCTCGACCTCGAAAATGGTGTGGCACTCGCGATCGCGGCCCTCCAAGAGACGAACGAGGAACTCACTCCTGGTGGCGTCGAAATCGCGACGCTCGAGACCGAAACAAAGGGTATTAGACGTCTGACACCGGCCGAGCTCGAGCCCCACTTCGAGACGAATGCGGATGGAGGTGACACGCAATGACGGACATCGGCATCAATCCACGAGAACCCGAACTCGGCGGATTTGATCATCACGGAACCGAAGCGAGCCCTGACGACGATGCCGTCGCCTCGACCGGCACCACAACTGTCGGTATCGGAGTCGAAGATGGGGTCGTCGTCGCAACCGACCGCCGGGCCAGTCTTGGCGGTCGGTTCGTCGCCAACAAGAATGTGGTCAAGGTAGAACAGGTACACCCGACGGCCGTGCTGACGCTGGTGGGCTCGGTCGGTGGTGCCCAATCGTTCGTCCGGACGCTCCGCTCGGAAGCCTCCCTATACGAGCAACGTCGAGACGAACCACTATCGATTCCCGCCTTGGCAACGTTGGCTGGCAACTTCGCCCGCGGCGGGCCCTTTTTCGGGATCCACCCGATCCTCGGGGGGATCGACGACGAAGGAAGCCACATCTATACGATCGACCCTGCCGGTGGTGTCATGGCAGACGAGTACGCGGTGACAGGGAGCGGAATGCAACTCGCACACGGGACACTCGAAGACGCCTACGAGGAATCTCTCGATCTGGCAGCGGCTAAATCCGTGGCAGCACGGGCGGTATACGCCGCCAGCGAACGTGACACTGGCTCGGGCAACGGCCTGGTCGTTGCGACCGTCACCGATGCCGGCGTCGACACAGCCGAGTACGACGACGTCGAGGCGGCGTTCTAGGTCACCCGGTCCCGGGCCAAGACGGCCAGTCCGATCCACTCGTTGGCCCGAACTCGAACCCTTTTGTCCATTGGTCACCCGGATCAGGTAGACCGAATGCGCACCGCGTTTGAGATCGAACAGTCTGTTGGAATCGGGTACTTCGTCAGCGACGCCGATGGGACTGGTGGACGGTTGCGAGACTCCCCTGCCGACTTCCGGGTCACGGAAGTAGAACAGTTCGAGACACACCCACTCGATGGTGATCCTGGGAGCTATCCACACGTCGTGATTCGAGTAACCCTCCGCCAGTGGGACACGAACGCGTTCGCAGGGAGACTATCCGACCGACTGGGGATCTCGCGGGAACGGATATCGTGGGCAGGGACGAAGGACAAACACGCGATTACGACGCAGTTGCTCAGCATCGATGGGATTGATCCGGAGGACATACCCACGATCGATGGCGCCGATATCGAGTTGGTCGGTCGGGCTGGACGACCGATTCTCTTCGGGGATCTGGCTGGCAACGAATTCGAGATCGTCGTCCGTGATCCTGACAAACCCGGGCAAGTCAAGCCGATCACATCTGGATTGCAGGAATTCGTCGCGGAGAATCCGAATGGACCCGTCGGCGTTCCGAACTACTTTGGCCATCAGCGCTTTGGCAGCCGACGCCCCGCGACACACGAAGTCGGCCTCGCGATTGCTCGAAACGACTGGGAGGGTGCCGTTCTTTCCTACGTTGGAAATCCGAGTCCGCGCGAACCGGAGTCGACACAGGCTGCACGCCGGTACGTCGAGGACACCCACGATTGGCAGGGGGCGCTCGACCGTGTTCCCACACACCTCGGATACGAACGGGCGATGCTGCACGAACTTGCAGCCGCCGATACAGTCGACGAGGCCGCGTTCCGACAGGCCCTCGAGGCGGTCCCGAGTAATCTCCAACGCCTGTTCGTCCACGCAGCTCAGTCATACATCTTTAATCGGATCCTCACCGCCCGACTCGAGGCCGGCCACTCGTTCGTGCGTCCGGTTGTCGGCGACGTGGTCTGTTTTGGTGTTGAAGATGCGCCAGCGGGAATCGATCTACCGGCACCGGACCGAACCCAACGAGTAACGGCTGAGCGGCTCGAAACCATCCGACGTCACTGTGAACGAGGCCGGGCCTACATCACTGCTCCACTGGTGGGCACCGAGACGGAATTGGGAACGGGAGAGCCGGGCGAACTGGAGGCAGGGGTACTGGATGCTACCGGAATCGAACCATCGGATTTTGCGCTCCCTGGCGAATTCGAATCGACCGGCACGCGACGGGCTATTGCGTGTCGGACGGATATCTCGGTTCAGGTCGAACCATTGCGGTTGAACTTCGCTTTACCGAAAGGCTCGTACGCAACCGTGATGTGCCGCGAATATCTCAAAACCGATCCGCAGAACCTGTAGACACACGGCTTTTGTGGGCCAATCACCGAGACCGACGCATGGCCTGTCGGCAGTGCGGATCGTCGCTCGATCGACCGGGTGATTACTGCCTGGTCTGTCACACCGCCAATACCGACACAGCCGTCCTCGAACTCGATCGTGACAGAGCACGGGTATCCGCCTTGTCGGACGACTCCGTTCTCGGACGGCGGGTGATTACGACGACCCCTGAACCGCCCGATAGCGAGCGGACGCTGAGTGAATTACGTAATTTTGCCGGTCTGATTGCCGACGAATTGCGCCGCAAACGGCCGACAACCGTGTATGCAACTGGTGATCGTGACGTCCTCCAGGCGGTGCGACGGCAGGTCCACTACGAATTCTACCGGGTCGATGCCGAGGATCCGGTCGCACACGTCAAAAACCAGGGAGAGGAGACAGGCCCCGATGTCGTCGAGGCGTCCGTCGCAGAGAAACTCGGTGGCACGCATACCACAGTCATTGGAGGCCGAGACGGACGGCGTGCCCTCGAAACGGTCGCTGCCCACCCCCACGTCAAGAAGATCGTGCCGGGGCCGATCGACGCCGGGGGTTCGGGAACCAATAACGGGCTTCGCGCGAAGGCGACCCGTGCGGATGGAAACGGGAATATCCGCTTACTCGTCCGCGATGGCTCGAGTGTTCAGGAGAACCGGGTCGTAACGACAGCAGGCAACCGCGAAACCGGCGAGCGCGTGCGGGCCGACCTGAATGACGCCCTCGAAGCGGCGACGTTCAAGTGAATCCCGACCGATTCCTCCCCGAGACCGGACTCGCAGGGTTTATTGGCCGCCTTCCCCCACTAAATCGTATCATGAGTAACAAGCAGGGTCGGACCGGCAGTGCTGGTCGGTTCGGGGCCAGATACGGACGGGTTGCTCGGCGACGAGTCGCCGAGATCGAGGCGGATATGCACGAATCTCACGCGTGTCCAGAGTGTGGAGAAGACAGAGTGGACCGGCAAGGGACCGGAATTTGGGAGTGTGGGTATTGTGGCTATACGTTCACCGGGGGAACTTATCAGCCGACGACGCCAGCTGGGAAGACAGTCACCCGTTCGATCAGGGCGGCGCTCTCAGAGGACGAGGAAGAATGAGTTACAAGTGTTCTCGCTGTAAGCGAGACGTCAGCCTCGATGAGTACGGAGGGGTGCGGTGCCCGTATTGTGGCCACCGTGTCCTCCTCAAAGAGCGGAGTCGGGATATTAAGGAAATTTCTGTCAACTAAGCCGCCGTGACGCATAGCGCGTTGCTGGGTTTCGAGTACGAAACGTCCCAGCAGGCGACACGAGTGCAACGGGCAATCCAACCCGAGGTTGGAGATATTGCCGACGAACGGACCCAGGTTACAGTCAGCGTTGATACGTCAACACTCAGGCTTCACGTCGAGGCACGAGACTTAGTCGGGTTGCGAGCTGGCCTCAACACCTGGACAGCCCTCGTGGAGACGGCTGAAGCCGTTGGCGGGTTTACTTCGACGCAGATCGAGGAGTAAGGCCAGTTCCTAATTCATCGTGTGAGCGACGCTGCCCACGGACCGGCCTGCGAGGCGATAGGAGTGGGAGATGCGTGGGTTTAACAGTCCGGCTCACCCAGCGAAGAGCATGCAGGGCAATCTTCCGCCAGAGGCACAGGAGAAACTGGAAGAGTTGCAGGATCTCCAGGAGACAGCACAACAAGTCGCAGCGCAGAAACAGCAGGCCGAGACCCAACTCACCGAGTCCCAAACGGCACTCGACGAACTCGAGGACATGGATGAGGAGACCACCATGTATCGCCAAGTCGGCGAACTTCTGGTCGAGACTACCTTTGACGAAGCCAAAGAAGACCTCGAAGAAAAAGTAGATAACCTGGAAGTGCGGGTCGAGACACTCCAAAAGCAGGAGGAACGTGTCCAAGAGCAGTTCGAAGAGCTTCAGGGAGATCTCCAACAAATGCTTGGCGGGCCTGGCGGCGCCATGGGCGGCCCCGGTCCAGGAGCCGGCGGCGCCTGATGAGTGAGGACGGACCGTTTCCCGATGAGACGGTCGTCGTCGATACCGCGGTCGAAGCGGCGGAGGACGTAATATTCTCTCGGATCGACCGAGGCGAGATCGTCGATTTAGATATCCACGTGGAATACGAAGCCGGAGAATTGTCGCTCGATATTTATCTCAACGCGCCCCAAGCATCGGCCGACGTCGATCAGGTGGCCGATGACGCAGTCCTGGCAGCACGGTCGGCTGTCGACGACCTACACAGTTCTAACGCCTGATTCAATCGGCCGTCCCACCCTCCCGAACGAATCCGGTTCGGAACGCGATCCAGGCCAACGCACTCATAAACAAGATCGGTGGCAAAATCAAAAACGCCCAGAGGGGTTTGAGCCCCCAGCCAAGGAGCAAGACGACGTTGGCCACGCCGAGGAGAAGGAACGGCAGCACGGCCAGTGCCGCCCGTCGTCGGTTAACCGGGTGGCTATCGGACGTCTCGACGCTCATTGGGTCAAAACTGGGCGGGGACAATCAAAAGGGCGACGTTTGGCCCGTCATTCGAGCTGAAACAGCCCGGAAACAGGGTGACAGGTTGCCATCTCGCCTGACCACGCAGTCTTTTCAAGTCTGGCGATACTACACAGACATCATGGAACACGAGGCCTCGGTGGAGGGGGTTGGTGTCGGGGTCGGTGAGGAAGGCGCCGGGGCACCTGTCGTCTTACTCAAAGCCCGCGAGGAACTCGTCCCTATCTTTATTAGCTCCGACCAGGCCCAATCGATGCAACTCGCGATCGAGGGTGAGCCGTTCGAACGGCCTCTCACGCACGATCTTCTTGTCGATATGGTCGCCGAATTCGGAGCTGCCATCGACCGGGTCCGCATCGATGACCTGGCTGATGGAACGTTTTACGCAAAGATCGATTGCGAACGATACCACGACGGGGAACGCAAGCAGGCGGTCTTTGACGCCCGCCCATCGGACGGAATCGCCCTGGGCTTGCGGGTGGAATGTCCGATCATCGTCACCGACGAGGTGATCGACGCCGCGGGTCGACCACCGGATGCCTTCGAATCCAGCGAAGACCCCGGGCCTGGGGACGACTTCGATCTGCCGTGACAGGCTAAGCCGACAATCCACCTGCCGGAGACCCGATTACTTCGCCGTTGCCAAACTGACTTGGAAGGACAAAGACACATACTTGCCAAGTCCCTTCGACTGTCCCGTCATTCTGTCCCTGACCCTATGGAATCGGAATCAATGACGAGGAGTCGATATCCGACTCGAGCAATGTGTACGTCCCGTCGGTCTCACTGACCACACCCGCATCAACGAGATGTTCGAGATGTGCTGCTGCTTCCCCTGGACCGTGAAGGATGTGAATCGCCTCGAGATCGCCAAAGAGGGTATCGCTCACCGTCCATGCATCTGCTGAGCCGACGGAGTCCAGCACATCCACGACACGTTCGGTCCGGTCACGATGGTGCCCCAGGATTTCTCGGGCCCGCCCCACCGGCTCTTCGATGGGCTGGCGATGGCCGGGCAACACACGATCCGGTTCGGCCTCTATTATCCAGGATAACGTCCGAACGTATGTCGCCAGCGCCGCTTCGACCCGGACGTCGGCACCACCGACATTCGGGGTGTAGGTTGGCAAGAGCGCATCGCCGGCGTAGAGGACCGTTTCATCCGATCCGCGATCCAGGAACCCGATTTGTCCGACTGTGTGTCCGGGCAGGTGGACGGCCTCGAGCGTTTTGTCCCCCGCTCTGACTGTGTCGCCTGCAGTCATCGGTTGAACGGTCGCACGATCGGACGACCACAGTTCCGCAGCTTCCAGAAACGATCGAAGGGCAGCCCGTTTTTCGGAAGGCATTCCCCATTCGAAAAGGCACGCCTCCAGGCGCTCTCGATACTGCGCTACTGCCTCGGGTGTCCGTTCAATGAGCCCCTGTTCGTCGGGATGTGCTCGCACGGTTGCGTCGCTTTCGGCCTGAATAGTTCCGGCGAGGCCAGCGTGATCAGCGTGATGGTGGGTCAGTAGAATCTGCTCGACGTCAGTAATGTTCACCCCGAGTTCGTCCAGGTTCTCCCGGAATTCGCGTTCGACGGGTGGAGTCCCCACGCCCGTATCGACAAGCGTGAGAGGACCGTCGTCGATCCCGAGTAGATACACGGCATTGGCACCCTCGAACTCGGCGTTGTCCAATTGTAATCGGGCCACGTCTCAGCCGTAGGTGGCCGACAGCGGCAATAAACTCCCCGATACCGGGCGACGGTCTCAATCGTCGGCGATGACCGTCGTGGACGCGTCAGCCACGAGGCGATCCATCGCGTTCACCATCGCAGTCACCGACGCATGGGTGATGTCGGAGTCGCTGGCGGTGACAGTCACGTGGTCGTCTCCACGTGACATCTCAACCTCGACGGTCACCACTGCGTCGGTCCCGCCAGTGATTGCATCCACGTGGTACGATTCCAGAGAGGCGTCAGCGGAATGTGAGAGTGCTGCCTCTGCGGCGTTCATCGCGGCGTCGACGGGGCCGGAGCCAGTGGCGGCCTGTTCCCTGATTTCGTCGTCAACGGAAAGCCTGACGCTTGCGGTGGGGGGAGAAACCCCGCTGACAGCCGTAAGGTCTAACAGTTCAACCCGGCGTTCGCGCTCGGTGCCCTGGATGTCCTCGGTGATCGCGAGGAGGTCGGCATCGGTTACTCGTTTGCCACGGTCTCCGATCTCCTTGACCCGCTCGACGATCCGGTCGAGCTGGGCATCCTCCACGTCGACGTTGTGCTCGTCGAGCGCAGCCGCGACGCCCGCCCGGCCGGCGTGCTTTCCGAGGGCCAGACGACGCTCACGTCCGACGATCTCTGGCGAGTACGGCTCGTACATCGCTTCGTCTTTGAGCGTCCCATCCGTGTGGATGCCGGACTCGTGCGTAAAGGCGTTCTCGCCGACGACTGCTTTGTTCGGCGCCAACGGGATGCCCGTGAGTTTGGCGACCAATTGGGCCAGTTCGTAGACCTGCGTCAAGTCCATCGGCTCAAGCCCATACCCGTGTTGTAAGGCGATGGCAACTTCTTCTAACGCGACGTTGCCCGCACGTTCGCCGATCCCGTTGATCGTCCCATGGACCATATCGGCACCGGCTGCGATCGAGACGAGTGCGTTCATCACCGCCAGGCCGAGGTCGTCGTGGGTATGTGTGCTCACCGGACCCAGATCGGCCAATCGTGAAACCATCTCGAGTGTCTCGTCGGGAGTCGCGTGTCCCACGGTGTTAGCGTAACAAACCCGGTCAGCCCCGGCCTCAAGCGTCGCTGACATGAGCTCCTCCAGGTAGTCTTAATCGGCCCGTGAGCCGTCTTCTCCGATTACCTCGACCCAGAGGCCATGGTCTTTGGCATAGGCGACGAGATCGGCCGTTTGGGTGATGTTTTCTTGCTGGGTCGTCCCGACCTTACCGGTGATGTGGCGGTCGCTGGCTGGAACCACTAGATTGACGCCATCGACACCGCAGTCCAAGGCGAGATCGATATCGTTCTCGATCCCGCGGGAGAAACTGGTGACGGTCGCGTCCAGTTCCAGATCGGCGACGCGAGAGATCGTCTCGCGCTCTCCCGGACCGGTGCAGGCGCTCCCGGCCTCGATGACGTCGATCGCCGCGCGATCCAAACGGCGGGCAATGCGGGCTTTTTCGTCGGGTGTAAGCGACACACCTGGCGCTTGCTCGCCATCGCGCAGTGTCGTATCGAGAAACTGTACGTCCGAAACGTCAGTGAGTGCGGTAGTGTCGGGGTGGCCCCCGAATAAATCGATCACGGGTCATGATACCCTAGTCGCTCTTGGTGGGTGCCAGCGGCTTAAGGCTGTCTCTTGGCGTCACATTGCGCTCCGAAGCCTATCCCGACTCTGCTTCAAGCCAGACTTCGTCACCCACGCTCACCTCGGCCCCTGCGCCGGCCGGTAACTCGATGATCCGATCCGCACGGGCCACTCCTACGCTTCGCCACGGGTGCATTCGACGGACTGCAGTAACTTCGTTGTCGACCGTCCAGATGACGTCGATGGGAACTCGCATACACAACATATGCACGAATTGGCGCTTGGGGCCTGGGCGAAACGACCACCACGATGTCTCCTCGACTGGTAAGACCAACGCAAAATCGTCTGGAAGATTCGACCGGAACATCAATCCCTTGGCTTGGGCAAGCGTAGATTCGGCTCGTTCGATTTCAGTAGCGAGGACGCTCGGTCCGTCTCCGCCGACCTCGGCGTTCGGGCGGGATAGATGGACCAGTCGCACACCGTTCGGTTGTTGTCACGACCAATAAGGGTTCCTGCAGGGCGGAGCCTCTTAGTGGTCTGAACTCGGGGATCGAATATGGAGAAGACCGAGGCCGGAACCTCGGTCGGTGTCGCCGACCCATACGAACACGTGGATCGCTGTGATCATCTCACGGACGACGGGCAATGTCGGTTTGCGGTCGAACAGGCCGACCAAGACCGGTCCTTCGCGCGCGATCGCAGGCGCTCGGACTACGCGTGTCCGGTAGTCGATCCCGACGGAGACTGGGACTGGCATGACTGTCCCCACTTTCGGTCCCGCGAACACCAGCGCAGTTGTGTGCGATGTGGATTGACGGAGGTCCGCCTCGGGACCGAAGACACCCAACCCCTTCTGGAGGAACACCACCTCTCCTACGCAGACGCCGAGGCTGGAGAGCTCGCCCACGAAATAACGGTCTCGCTCTGTCGGTGGTGTCACGCTCGTGTGCACAACTCGTGGGCATCCATTTCCGACGACGTCAACCCCCCAACTGAAGCCCTCGCTGCCAAAGAGCAACGACGGTCGAAAGAAGCGAAAGAACTGGAGTTTCGATCCGCGGCCGAACGAGTCGACGAGTGAGCCCTGGTAGTTAATCGACTCCAAGCAGCTTTGCTTGGACGAGTAAGATCACACGGTCTTTCTGGGCCATCCAAGGGGCAGCAGTTGCATCTTTTCGGAATATTTCTTGTCTCACGAGGTGAGGGTCTGATTTTTATATAGCGATAAACAATACAATATATAAATAAAACCGCTTTCCGCCTCGCTTTCGTGCCAACAGGACAATGGGCCACGCCTCCGACGGGCCGGTATGGATCCCGATCTCGACAGGTTTCAGTCCCGACGATCGACCGTTTACGCTCCTAAGGGGGTTGTTTCTACCAGTCAGCCCCTCGCTGCGGTCGCTGGCCGACAGATCCTCGAAGCCGGCGGAAACGCCTTCGATGCAGCCGTTGGGACCGCAGCTGCCCTAAACGTGGTAGAGCCGACGAGCACGGGCCTTGGCGGCGACGTATTCGCCCTTTATCGAACCGCAGACGGTGACGTCGGTGCGATGCGTGCGGCTGGAAGTGCACCCAAGGAAGCCACCCGAACACGCGTCCGGGACGCGATCGCAACGGAACGGGGCACGGATCCAAGCCAGGTAGAAATGCCCGAATACGGACCCCACACTGTCACCGTTCCCGGGACGGCTCGTGGTTGGGAGGCCACCGTCCGTCGACTCGGCCAGCTATCCCTCGAAGACGTGCTACAACCCGCCATCCGATATGCGACTGACGGATTCCCGGTTACCGAGGTAGTCGCTTCCCAATGGCGTCATGCCGAGTCACTCTTCACGACCCCCAACGCACGAGCGCAGTATCTGTTCGACGGCTCCGCACCGTCGGTCGGGCAGACTGTCAGACTCCCCACCCTCGGCGACACGCTCGAGCGGGTGGCACGAGACGGTGCCGACGTAGTTTACGAAGGGGCGATCGCTGCAGACATCGTCCAGACGGTGCAGGATGCCGGAGGATACCTGTCACGAGAGGACATGGCTGCATTCGAAGTCGAGTGGCCGGACCCGATTTCGACTGCCTATCGGGGGACACGGGTCTACGAACTCGGGCCACACAATCAGGGCCAGATCGCCCTCGAGGCGTTGAATATCGCCTCGGAAATCGCTGCCGGGGCCGAACCCCCGAAATCGGTCGATCGCGTGCATTCCCTCGTCGAGGCGACCAAACTCGCCTTCGTTGACGGGCACCGGTTCATCGCCGATCCGAAATTCGAGCCGGTACAAGCGCTTCACGATCCCGAATATGCACGTAAACGCGCCCAGCACGTCGGCCCAACCGCAATGGCTGACGTGCCACTCGGGCAGCCCTCACCCGTGGGTGAGGACGCAGATACCGTGTTGCTTACTACTGCCGATGCAGCCGGAAATGTAGTGTCCTACATCAACTCGCGATACATGGGATTCGGGAGCGGGTTGGTCGCCGGTGAGACAGGCATCGCCCTCCAGAATCGCGGCGCGTCGTTCTCCCTGGACGAGGACGATCCAAACCGGTTGGAACCTGGCAAGCGCCCGTTCCACACGCTCGTTCCGGGGCTGGCCAAACTGGCCGGCGACGA
>CAZKGF010000001.1:0-3013 GCA_964552115.1 uncultured Halobacteriales archaeon | reverse complement strand
GCGTTCGGCGTCATGGGCGGGTTCATGCAGCCACAGGGCCACGTGCAGGTTCTGTCCCACTTGCTCGACGACGAGGTCTCTCTCCAGGCAGCACTCGATGCCCCCCGGTGGCGATACCGAACCTCCGGAGTCCTCGCGGTCGAAGAACGGTTGGCGGCCGACCTCGGGTCGAAACTCGCTCGACGGGGGCACGACGTTCGGGTCCAACCGCCGAGTGCCTTCGGTGGCGGGCAGTTGGCCAGATGGGACGATGGAACCGTCTCTGGAGCGACTGAGCCCCGCAAAGATGGCCACGTGTCACCGTGGTAAGCCACTCGCCAAACCCGTCCACGGAGTCAGGGCCTATAAACGAAGCCCACTCTTAGCCCACCCATGACCCGGATCGACGTCGTGGATAACCACGGCCAGTTCACCCACCTGGAGCAGCGAGCGCTCCGGGATATTGGTGTCGAGGTTGAGCTGATTCCGAACGACACGCCGCCAAACGAGATCGACGCCGACGGTCTCGTCCTTTCGGGTGGGCCGGACATCGAGGATGTCGGAAACTGTCCCGACTATCTCGAGTTAGACATTCCCATCCTCGGAATCTGCCTGGGCATGCAACTCATGGCAATCGAGGAGGGCGGGACTGTCGGAACGGGTGACTACGGCGGATATGCAGACGTCACTGTACGTATCACGTCACCCGAAGATCCGCTTCTCGGATCGCTGGCACCGGAAACCCGTGTCTGGGCCAGCCACGCCGACGAGGTCACAACGGTCCCACCCGAATACGAACGCACCGCCGAAAGCGACGTGTGCGACATCGAGGCGATGAGCAACCCTGACGCGAATCGCTACGGCGTCCAATGGCACCCGGAGGTGGCACACACGGAGGAGGGAACGGAAGTCTTCGAAAATTTCCTCAGTATCTGTGAACGCCCCCGACCCACGAGGGTCGAGTGAATCGACGGACGCCGATCCCAGGACGGTCGAAACAGCAGCGCAGCGACTCACCCGCTCGAAAGGTATTTTTAAAGCGCCTCCGGAGCGTCTCACAATAAATGACAACCACCCAGGGCGATCTCGCTAGTCTCTCCCGGTATATCTTCCGGGCCCCACGGTGGTATTCGAGTCTGACATTCGCCCTGGTTGTCGCTGCCCTGACCGGTATCGCAGCGTTCGAATCGTCGTTTCTGTTCGAAGACGCCTGGCAAGGGATTTTCTTCATCGGCTTGCCGACCATCGCGGCGAGTGCGCTGACACCGCCTATCGATCGTCTCCTCGGGGGCCAACTCACCCCAAATCGGGCCTCGCTCCTGGCCCTCACCTGTGAGTTACTCGTTATTGGCGTGCTCACGCTGGCCGGGTTGATCACCTTCGTCACGGGCATCGGCCAACAGTTCGTCTTCAACGCGCTCATCATGGCGCTCGCGGCGATTTTCGCGATCAGATTGTTGGTCGTCATGGCCGTCTCTCGGCAACAGCCTCTCGTCGCTGCGATTCCGGCGAGCATCCAAACGGTCGCCACTGCACTCCTGTTGTTCGTGTATGGCGGCACGATACGGTATCTCGAAGTCGGGGGGCCGCTGCTCGAGACGATTCTCTCCAGAACTGAACGGGCACCCGAGGCGATCCAGCGCAGCGTCGTCCCCGACGATTTCTTCCTCTTGGCCGCGATGTGTTTGCTCTACGCGAGTGCCGTGTGGGGCTTCTTGTTGATTATCGATCAGCCGTGGCGGCGGAGCCTCGACGTATCGATCCTGGATTTTGCCCAGGGTTTCATCGGCCACGTTGCCGAGGGATCGAATGAACTCGAGCAGTTCTTCGAAAAAATCGGCGAGGAGGCGATCGTCCCCGTGACGGTCCTCGCGTTTCGCCGGCAGGACGGGACGGAGAAAGCCAGGTTCGTCCTTCCTATGATCCATCCAGGGCCCATGGGAAACATTGGTGGCGGCAATCTCCCCGTTCGCGTGGCCGAGCAGGCTGAGGGACTGGCGTTTCCGCCCCACGCCACGGCTGGCCACGATTTCAATCTCGTTACAGAGCGGGAGGTCGAAACCATCTGTGCGGCAGCCGACCGGGCGTACGAGCGGATCGAATACACCGACTCGGCGTCTCACGCACACCGTCGAAACCAAGGAGAAGCAACGCTCACCGGCCAGGCCTTCGGTGACGATGCACTCGTCATCGCAACGTTCGCCCCATCGTTCGCCGACGACATCGAGTATGCAGTCGGTCTCTCGGCGGCAGCCGAGGCCCGGGCTGCTGGCCTTGGAGACGTGATGGTCGTCGATGCACACAACTCCAACAACGGCCTGAAGGGGGAGGATCTCGGCCACGTCGTCCCCGGCAGCCGCCGTTCGTTCGATATGATTCAGGGTGCAGGCATGTTGGGAGAGGAACTCCGAGGACTGGCCCAGTACCCCCTCGAACTCGGGACAGCGTGGGATATGACGCCCTGGACACCCAAAGAGGGAATCGGGCCACTGGGGATCCGTGTGGCCCTCCTCGACGTCGGCGGACAGGAAACGGCCTACATCCTGATCGACGGGAACAACATGGAGCCAGGCCTCCGTGCAGCAATCATCGACGCCATCGACACCGTCGACATCGTCGAGGTGATGACCAGCGACACGCACATCGTCAACACCGTCGAAGCCGAAAACCAAGTCGGCGGAGCCATCCCCGACGATGAATTGATCTCCTTGATCAACGAATTGGTCTCGGAGGCGCGGTCGAATCTCGAGCCGGTCGAGGCAGGTATGGCCCAGGAAAAGGCACAGGTCACTGTCTTCGGCAATGACCGTACCGAGACACTCGCCTCCCACGCAAACGCAATGGTCCATCTCGGTGGCGCCCTCGCAGTGGCGTTCATCCTGTCGGTGCTGTCGCTTAGCGCCCTCATCTTCTTCCTCACCTAGGGCTCCGAATTCGGAGAGCGCAAATCAAGGAACAAGACAGTGATCAGATCGTCGATCGATACGGCCAATTGGCTGTCCAGGGGGCAGTGATTGAGGCAAGATTGTTGAGT